>CALJLX010000263.1 GCA_937982495.1 uncultured Desulfuromonas sp. | reverse complement strand
AAACGAAAAAGACAGATTTTTCAAACGGTTGCCAATAATAAAGAGGAGCGCGGGGGCAAGTCAAACCTTTTTTGTCCGAAGCCCGACCAAGCCCCCCCTCCGGAAAACGAAGAACGCCTGCCAACCGAGCCCATCTGATTATTGCGTAAGCAGAACCATGTCTACAAAATAGGCACAAATCGCGAGACCGAGGCGAAAACCCTTCCTCGTATCCGGACAAATCTCCCCAACAAATAATGCAACTAGATGTAATAATTATATTTTTAATTTTCTGTAAGATCTTGGCATTGACTATGCTCTACAACTTGGCACCAACCCGGTACGCAATGGCGCGTCGATGGTTGCAGCGGATGGCAAAGGCGCCGTTCTCCCCCACGGGGAGCGACGCCTTTTTGCATCTGGAACCAAAATGTCGTTCAGGATTGTTTTCCGGAACCAAGCCCGAGAAAGGGGATTCACCATGAAACTGATCGACGCCATCGTCAAACCGTTCAAACTGGACGAAGTGAAAAGCGCCCTCACCGAAATCGGCATCGAAGGCATAACCGTCGCCGAAGTCAAAGGCTTCGGCCGCCAGAAAGGCCATACCGAACTCTACCGGGGGGCCGAATACGTGGTGGACTTCATCCCGAAGGTCAGGCTGTCCATCGCCGTCCCCGACGAACTGGCGGCCAAGGTGGTGGAAACCATCAAAGAGGCCGCCAAAACGGGCCGGATCGGCGACGGCAAGATCTTCATCCTGCCGCTGGAAGACGCGGTTCGTATTCGCACCGGGGAAACCGGGGAAGAAGCCATCTGAAATTAAGGATCTACACCTTTACGCAAAGCAGAACAGCGCCCTAGGGAGGCATCATGAAAGAAAAACACCTGAGACACCTGATTTGCGGCTTCCTTGTGGCCGCGTGCATGACCCTGGCGCCCCTGCTGGGCTTCGCGGAAGACGCGCAACCCGTCGCGCCCGTGCTGAATACCGGCGACACCGCCTGGATGCTCGTTGCCAGCGCGCTGGTACTGGTGATGCTGCCGGGCCTGGCCCTTTTCTACGGCGGCATGGTCCGCTCGAAAAACGTCCTGTCGACCTTCATGCATTCCTTCGTCGCCATGGGCATCGTCGGCGTACAGTGGGCGGTGATCGGCTACTCGCTGGCCTTCGGCCCGGACGCGGGAGGCGGTTTGGTCGGCGACTTCTCCAAGGCCATGCTGAGCGGATTGATCTCCTTCGCCGACGGCGTCCCCGTCTACGCCCTGTTTCAGAACGTGGCCACCGAAACCGGCTCGATTCCCGAGTACGTTTTCGCCATGTTCCAGTGCATGTTCGCCATGATTACCGTGGCCCTCATCTCCGGCGCGGTGGCCGAGCGGATCAAGTTTTCCGCCTGGTGCCTCTTCGTGCTGGCCTGGACCACCCTGGTTTACGATCCCCTCGCCCACTGGGTCTGGATGGTGGACGGCTGGCTCTTCAAGAAAGGCGCCCTCGACTTCGCCGGCGGCACCGTCGTCCATCTCTCCTCCGGGATCTCGGCCCTGGCCCTGCTGATCTTCCTCGGCAAGCGCCGCGGCTTCCCCACCGAGCGGATGGCCCCCCACAGCCTGCCCCTCACCCTGCTCGGCGTCGGCCTGCTCTGGTTCGGCTGGTTCGGCTTCAACGCCGGTTCGGCGGTGGTCGGGGTCAACACCTCCGACGCGGCGGGCGGCCTGGCGGGTCTGGCCTTCGCCACCACCACCATCGCCCCGGCCGCCGGCGGCCTGGCCTGGATGATCGCCGAATGGATGCACGCCGGTAAACCCTCGGCCCTCGGCTTCGGCTCCGGCGTCGTGGCCGGGTTGGTCGGCATCACCCCGGCGGCCGGTTTCGTGCAACCCGGCGCGGCTATCGTCATTGGCCTCGGCGCCGGCGTCGTCTGCTACTTCGGCGTGCGGATGAAAGCCAAACTTAAATACGACGACTCCCTCGATGCCTTCGGCGTCCACGGTGTCGGCGGCACCTTCGGCGCCCTCGTCACCGGCGTCTTCGCCACCGTCGGCGCCACCGGCCTGCTCGCCGGCAACGTCGGCCAGTTCGTCACCCAGGTGATCGGCGTCGTCGCCGCCGGCGCCTACGCCTTCCTCGTCACCCTGGCCATCGCCTTCGTCCTCAACAAAACCATCGGCCTGCGGGTGGAAAAAGAAGACGAAATCATGGGTCTCGACACCACCCAACATTCGGAATCGGCCTACAACTAACCCGAACCGCATCCCGACAAAAAAACCGCCCTCGATTCCGGGGGCGGTTTTTTTTGCGCG
>CALJLX010000262.1 GCA_937982495.1 uncultured Desulfuromonas sp. | reverse complement strand
GGATTGATGTTGGTGCTGGCCTTGGCGGAAACCTTGGCCGTAGGGTTGATATCTTTCTATGCGGCGGCGGTATCCGACCCGGAATCGACTTTGAAAGTCGGGTTTATTTCTTATGTTGAAAATTGGGGGGGAGAGGGGTTCGATTTTTCGAAAAAGTCGCTCATCGGTTTTTTAAGCTTGGCGGTAATCTTAGCCGTCATCTTTAAAAACACTTTGCGCGGTTTTTTTGTCTATTCGGTTTCTCGCTATAGCGCGAGCCTTGAGGCCTACTTCGGTCATCGTTTGCTGGAAAATTTTTTACATAAGCCCTATGGCTGGCATCTTCAACAAAACAGTGCTGACCTGATTCAGATTATTAATTGGCGAACATATGTCGGACGAAATTTCGTTACGCCAACACTCAATATCCTCAGCGAATCTTGTGTTCTTGTGGCCTTACTCTTTTCTTTGCTCTTAATCGAACCGTTGATATTTTTATTTTTTGTTGTTGTTCAGGGGGGCGCGACTTATTTTTTCTATAAAAAATTGAAACGAAATCTCGACAAAAACGCAAGCCTATGTAAGGAAAAAGATCGCATCATTAATCGTGAAGTGACTAAAGCTATTCACGGCTATAAGGATGTCAAAATAACTGCGACAGCCCCTCATTTTATGAATCAATTTGATTCACATGCGGTTTCTTACGCAAGAAATTTCGGTTGGCAGCAGTTCTGGCGCGAGGCCCCGCTGTTGACCCTCGAAAGTGTCGGTTTTCTGCTGGTTTGTGGTGCGATTCTTTTCATGTTGTATGTTCTGGAATATTCCCCTTTGGCGATTACCGGGACGACGGCCTTACTGGCCGTTACTGCCTGGCGCACCTTGCCGGCACTCAACCGGGTCGTTGCCGCCTTGACCAATATTCGCACGGCATTGCCTTATGTGGAATCCCTGTTGCCGACACTGACGAATCCGGCTGATACTCCCCCGCCTGAGAGTGCTTCCGCTTGTGAGATAATAAAATTCAATGAGTCTATCGAGTTTAGGGATGTTTCTTTTGCATATCCGAATTCCCCTGATAGAAAAATTCTGGATGGTTTCAATCTAACCATTGAACGAGGCCAGACGATTGGCATCATGGGGCCGTCAGGATGCGGAAAAAGTACTTTTGTCGATCTGCTTGTGGGATTGTTGACGCCCAGTTACGGGGCAGTTCTGGTCGATGGGCAGAGCCTTAAGGGTGAACAATTGGCGGGCTGGACCAGAAATATTGGTTATGTACCCCAGTTCCCATATATTTTTGACGGTACCCTGGCTGAAAATGTCGCTTTCGGGCAACCTGAAGAAATGATAGACCAGAAAAAGGTTGAATCGGTTTGTCGCATGGCCGCTATCGATTTTCTTGACCAGTTGCCCAATGGTATCAACAGCATGATTGGTGAACGGGGGATTCGGGTTTCCGGTGGACAAGATCGGAAGAGCACACGTCTGAACTCCAGTCACGAATCACCATCTC
>CALJLX010000261.1 GCA_937982495.1 uncultured Desulfuromonas sp. | reverse complement strand
GATTCTCCAGATCAAAAAATATCTGCACGCCCTCTACAACCGGCGTTATCTCTTTCTGCTCATATCGGTGACGACGGCGCTGCTCATCGTCATCGCCAGTTTCTTCACGCCCAAGAAATATGAGGCGAAAAGTACCGTTTTTATTGAAGAAAATGTGGTGAACAGCCTGATGAAGGGGATAACGGTGTCGCCGTCGATGACGGACCGGATCCGGGTGTTGCGTTATCACATGCTCAGCCGCGACATCATTTCCCGGGTGCTGAAGAAGTTGGAAATGGACGTCAAGTCGGAAACCCCCGACGCCTTCGAGGGGTTGATCCGGCACTGCCAGGAAACCACCGTAATCACCCTTAGGGGGAGCGATCTTTTCTTTGTCTCGTTTGTCAGTGCGGACCCCCAGTTCGCCCAGAATTACATCAATACTTTGGTCAATACCTACGTCGAGGAGAATCTTGCCGCCAAGCGAGAGGAGTCTTTTGGCGCGAATCGTTTTCTTTCGGAGCAGGTGTCCTTTTATAAGAAGAAACTCGATGAGATCGAGGATGAAATCAACACATACCGAAAGAAGACCGGCATTATGTCAACCGCCAGCGAAGCTTCGCTTCTTGAGGAGATAAAAACCCGCGAAGAGGATCTCAAGGGTTTGCGGCTCAAGAAGCTTGAACTGACGGCCGGCGTCAATACCATGCGCGAGCAGTTGAACATGATGAAATCCTCTGCGACCTCCCAAGGGAGCTCATTGCTGGATCTTATGGGTGGATCGGGAGATGATATGCGTATCGATGCACTTCGCTCCCAACTCGAAGAGTTGCTTATGGTTTACAACGATCAGTACCCGGCGGTGGTCAAACTTCGGGAGCAGATTGCGGAACTGGAAAAGCGCCAAGCGGCACAACCAATTCAAGATCCCGGTCCGGCGGTGGATAATTTCAATCCCTTCGAAGACCCCGTCTTCGTTGATCTTAAAATGCGCATGAATACGGCCCAGGCCGAGCTAAACGCGTTGTTGGCCAGGGAAAGAGAATTTCTTGACCAGATTGAGCAAAACAAGAAAATTCTGGCGAACTTCCCCCAGGATAAAAAAATTCTGGCCGACATGGAACGGGAGCGGAACATGACCCAGAACGTGTACGAAACACTTCTGGAGAGGGTTGGCGTGGCCGAGGTTTCCAAGCAGATGGAAGTTGCCGACAAGGCCACCACCTTCCGGATCGTCGACCCGGCGATCCTGCCGACCTTTCCGGTGGGGGCCAAGCGGCTTTACAAGATGCTTTTCGGATTGGCCCTGGGCATTGGCGCCGGTCTGGCCGCCGCCTTTGCCCGGGAGAAGTTGGACGATACGGTCAAGGATGCCGATGCCCTGCGGGCACTGGGCATGTCGGTGTTGGCGGAGATTCCCCTGATGTTCGACGAACAGCAGGCCAAGCTGGTTCGCAAGCGGGATAAGCTGGTCTATTCCTATGCGGGATTTTGCCTGTCTCTGATCGCCGTCATGATCGGACACGACCTTCTGGGATTGACGGTTTTGGACCAGTTTATCGCCTACGCCAAGCTCGACACACTGATTTCCGGTGTGACTGAGTTGATACGTTAAAAGGAAGGGGAACCATGAGTCGTATAGAAAAAGCCATCGAAATGGCCGCCAAAAAGCGGGAGGCGGCTTCGGTCGAGGCAGTATCCACCCCCGATTCTCACGTTTCGGCGCAGCCCCAAGAAGAGTCGCCGGCGGCCACGGCGTCGACGGAGAGATTGTCTTTTGTCCAAACGCCGATTGCCGCACCGCACTACGAAGAGCGCCACGAAACCTTTGCATCGGTCCCGGCGCCGGTGATCCGCAACCCTTTTCTGGTGACCGCCACCGGCGAGGCCGGGCCGGCTTCCGAGCAGTACCGCAAGCTCAAGTCGTCCATCGTCAAGCTTGCCCAACTCGGCCGCTTCGACAAGTCGCTGATGGTCACCAGCGCCATCGGCGGCGAAGGCAAAACCCTCACTTCCCTGAACCTGGCCATCACCCTGGCCCAGGAGTTCGACCATACGGTGCTGCTGGTGGAAGCCGACATCCGCCGGCCCACCATCATGAAGTACCTGGAGATGGAGAGTCCTGTCGGTTTGACCGATTGCGTGCTTGACGGCATCGATGTCGGCGAAGCCTTGGTCAAGACCGGTATCGGCAAGCTTTCGATTCTCCCCGCCGGGCGCATGGTTCCCAATCCGGTGGAACTCTTCTCTTCGAACCGCATGCAGAATCTGCTGCTCGAAATCAAGAACCGCTATCCCGACCGCTATGTGATCGTCGACACCACGCCGCTGCTCCCCTTCGCCGAGCCCCAGTTCATCGCCAATGTCGTCGGTGGCGTTCTTTTCGTGGTGCGCGAGGGCTACACCTCCATGGACAAGGCTACCAAAGCCCTCGGTCTGCTCAAGAACCACAACCTGCTCGGCGTCGTCTGCAACGGCATGAGCCAGG
>CALJLX010000260.1 GCA_937982495.1 uncultured Desulfuromonas sp. | reverse complement strand
CCAATTTTATCGAAAATGGGGGCACCATGCCCAGTTGTCTGCCGGGGCCGACGCGGGAGGCGGTTCGCGATCTGGTGCGACAGGCGGCCGCCAGCCTCGGCGTGACCCGTGGCGTGGTCAAGGGGGATCTGGTTGTCAGCGCCGGCAAGCCCTATGTGATCGAGTTGGCGGCCCGGCTTTCGGGGGGGTGGTTCTGTACCCACGAGATTCCCCTTAATGTCGGTGTCGATCTCGTGCTCGCGGTCATCCGCCTTTCGCTCGGGCTTCCCGTGGCGGCCTCCAATTTGCAGCCCCGCTATGAACAAGGAGTTGCCTTGCGATTGCTGTTCCCCCAACCCGGCCGGGTAATCGCCATCGAGGGCGAGCAGGCGGCCCGCGCCATGCCGGGGGTGGCGATGGTCCGGATCGCGGTGCGCCCAGGGGATATCGTGGTTCAACCGACGGATTCCAACGCTTCGGCGGGCATGGTGATCGCCGTGGCCGAGGATCGCGATGAAGCGACGCGGCGCGCCGAGGCCGCCATTCGAACTATCCGAGTGCGAACGGAGCCGGTATGAATATTCTTGTCATCGTAGCCCACCCCGATGATGAAGTCCTGGGCGCCGGAGGCACGATTGTCCGGCACCTTCGCGGGGGAGATCATGTCGCGGTGGTTATCCTGGGCAGCGGTCTTTCGTCGCGGCTCGATTGTCCCGAGCAACTGACGCGGGAGGACCAGGAGGCATTGCAGGGCGATTGCCGCCGGGCGGCGGCGATTCTCGGGGTTCACGATCTGCACTTGAGGGATTTGCCCGACAACCGATTCGACCGGATGGATCTTCTCGATATCGTCAAAATCATCGAGCCGATTATTGACGAGGTCCGGCCGGAGATCGTTTACACCCATCATCCCGGGGATCTCAATATCGATCATCAACGCACCGCCATGGCGACCCTTACCGCCTGCCGGCCCCTGCCGGAGAGTTCGGTGCGGAGGATCCTGGCGATGGAGATTCCTTCCGCCACCGGCTGGGGAGACCCGGCGCAGCCCTTCCTGCCCAATGTCTATGTGAATATCGGCGATGTCCTGGCCTGTAAAATCGAGGCGATGTCGGCTTATCGGGGGGAGTCGCGGCCCTTTCCCCATGCGCGTTCGCTCCTGTCCCTGGAAGCGCGCGCCCATGCCTGGGGGTGTCAGGTCGGCGTCCCGGCGGCGGAACCCTTTGTGCTGTTGCGGGAGATTTTATGATAAAGCCGAGCGCCGAGCCGTTGCGTATCCTGTATGTCGGCGCGCGCATCGTGGGTCGCGGATGCCTGCAAGCGCTGCTGGAGGCGGGGGCGAATGTCGTCGGTCTGCTCTATCTGGATGATCTGAAAGCGGAAATTACCGTGGCGCATTGCGTTTTTGACGATCTGATCAAGGACTACGGTCTCCACGCCCGCTCTTTCACTTCCTTGAACGATCCGGATATTCTCGCCTGGGCGGAGGACTGCCGGCCCGATGTGGGCATGGTGATAGGGGTTTCCCAGTTGGTGGGCAAAGGTCTCTTGGCAGTGCCCGGGCAGGGTTTTATCGGCATGCATCCGACCCTGCTACCCGAGGGACGCGGCCGGGCGCCTATCCCCTGGGCACTGATCAAGGGCCTGGAACGAACCGGCGTCAGCCTGTTCTGGTGCGAGACCGAGGCCGACACCGGCGCGCTCTTATGTCAGGCGGAAGTTCCTGTCTATTATGAGGATACCGCCGCCATCCTCGGGGCTCGAACCGACAGGGTCGCGGCGCGCCTCTTGGTCGAATGTTTGCCGTTGCTGGCGGCCGGTCAACCGCCCCGGATCGCCCAGGACGACAGTCGCGCGACCCTTTGGCCGCGCCGCCGCCCCGAGGATGGGCTTATCGACTGGTCTCTTGAAAAGCGTGCAATCTACAACTGGGTGCGGGCGTTGACCCAGCCCTACCCCGGGGCCTTTACTTTTTTTGCCGGACGGAAGCTTTTCGTTTGGGCCTGCCGCGAGTCGGAGGATCGGCGCATGGCGCAACCGGGCATCGTTGTCGACGTCCTTCCCCATGGGGTTCTGGTCGGCTGCGGCGCCGGCGCGGTTTTGCTGACCCGGGTGCAGTGGGCCGACGGGTCAGAAATCCCGGCCGGAACGGCGGGGCTGCGCCCTGGGGATCGTTTGTGGGGGCGGCATGGGGCAACTTAGGCTCTTCTCTTTCTTTCATCTCAACCTCGCCTTCTCTTCCATCGAGGAGGAGGCGCGTCCCGAGGTGATTCGCCGCTGCTACTGGCCGCTACTGCGCCTGATTCGCGAGCAGCGCCTGCCGCTGGGGATCGAGGCGTCGGGCTACACGCTGGAGGAAATTTCCCGGCTGGATCCCGAGTGGGTGGCGGAACTGCGGGAACTCTGTAATCTGGGATTGGCGGAATTCATCGGCAGCGGCTATGTTCAGATGATCGGGCCGCTGGTGCCGGCGGCGGTCAATCACGCCAATCAGCGCATCGGTCTGCGGGTTTATGAAGAGTTGCTCGGGTTCCGTCCCGAACTGGTTTTGGTTAATGAACAGGCCTACTCGGCGGGATTGGTGCCGATCTATCGTGAGGCCGGCTACCGGGCGCTCATCATGGAGTGGGACAACCCCGGCAGCGCCCGCCCGGGGTGGCAACCCCATTGGCGTTATCTGCCCCAATACGCCCTTGGCGCCGACGGCGCCGAACTGCCAGTGATCTGGAACAAATCGATTCCTTTCCAGAAGTTCCAACGTTACGTGCACGGCGAAATGGAGCTGCCCGAATATCTGGAGTATCTCGGCAGTCGGGTGGGGAGCGAGGAACGTACCTTTTCCCTCTATGGCAACGATGCCGAAATCTTCGATTTCCGTCCCGGCCGCTTTCATACCGAGGCGGCCATGGGCGGCGAAAGCGAATGGGGGCGGATCGCTCGGCTCTATGCTTCGGTCCGGGAGGATGCGTGTTTCTCCCTGATCCGGCCGAGCGAGGTTCTCGACTTTCTCGACCGGCCGGGCGCCGGCAACCATCTGCACCTGGAATCGGCGGCGCAGCCGGTGCCGGTGAAGAAACAGGCGAAATACAACGTCATGCGCTGGGCGCTGACCGGGCGGGACGATCTCGGGCTGAATACCGCCTGCTGGGAAATTTATGAAGCCTTGGCCACCAATGACGATTCGCCCGAATCCGACTGGCGGGAGCTCTGTTACCTGTGGAGCAGTGACTTTCGCACTCATATCACGGCTCGACGCTGGCAAGGTGTGCGGGAACGACTGGCGGCCTTGCGGCAACGCCTCAAGCCGATTCCGGGCAGGGTAAGTTCCGAGGTTCGCGAGGTTTCGGCCAAGCCCTTCCGGGTGGAACGGAACGGCGCGTTTCTCGACATCGAAACCGAATGCCAGCGGCTGCGCCTCAACTGTCGCCGGGGGCTGGCGGTGGACGGCTGGTGGGATA
>CALJLX010000259.1 GCA_937982495.1 uncultured Desulfuromonas sp. | reverse complement strand
CTCCTCCTGTTCGGCAAATGACAGGATCTCGTCGGCGGCTTCACCGTATACGACCTCCACGTGCAGGGGGATACCGGCCTCGGCGGCGGCTTTTTCCACGACGTAGAAAATCCGCTTGCGCTTTTCTTCCCAGTCGGGACGCTCGGTTGCGGGGGGGGAAGGGAAAAAATCGGTAAAAGAAGGTGCCCTGGTCCCGGGAATGACAAGAATGGCGTAAATTTTGCTTTTAAACGGAAGCCCGGCAACGCTCGCCAAGCGCACGGCCTCTTCGGCCGCCTTGTCCGACTGGGGGGAACCATCGATCGCCACAAGGATTTTTTTGCCGGGGTTGAGCATGAGGATGTCCGTTCAGACCAGGGAATGTTGAGGGTCAGACTAGCCCAAGGGGGGTCATTCTGTCAACCGCGTCCCGGGGAAAGCTTTGTCCGAAATCGTTTGGTTGCTGACCAATAGAGTTGACTTTTGTAAAACGTTATTTTATATTTTTCCAAACGCTGGACCGGGCGGATTCGCTCGCTCGCGGACCCAGATTTCGCAATATTTCCCATAATGCTTGACATGCGGTGCGAAATTTATAAGATGAGGGCGCATTTTGCTCTGTAATTTACCGGAGAAAGAAGTACGACATGGCGAAAAAAGAAAAATCCGAATATATCATCCAGGCCGTCTCCCACGCCCTCGATCTGCTCGAACAGTTCCACGGCGAGGTCGACGAACTGGGCGTCACCGAGCTGAGCAAGCGCCTCAAGCTGCATAAAAACAACGTTTTCCGGCTGCTCGCGACCCTCGAATCCCGGGGCTATATCGAACAGAACCGAGCGACGGAAAACTATCGCCTCGGACTCAAGTCCCTGGAACTGGGTCAGACCTTCATCAAACAGATGGGGCTGCTGCGCCAGGCCAAGCCGATTCTCGAACGGCTGGTCGGCGAGTGCAACGAGACCTCCTATGTGGCGATCTTCAAGGAAGGCTACGTCGTCTACCTGGATGTGGTCGAAACCGACCTGACCGTGCGGGTGGTCTCCCGCGTCGGCTCCCGGCTGCCCGCCCACTGCACCGCTTCGGGCAAGGTGCACCTGGCCTACATGACCGAGGAAGAGATTCTCGCCCTCATCCCGCAGCGGGAGATGAAACGGTTCACGCCGACCACCATCACCGATCGCGACGAGCTCGTCAAGGAACTGGCCCTGGTCGCCGAGCGCGGCTACGCCAT
>CALJLX010000258.1 GCA_937982495.1 uncultured Desulfuromonas sp. | reverse complement strand
CCGGCCGTCTTGACCAGCACGCGCTCCCCGAGAATCACGCGGACGGCGGCGTCCAACTCCAGGGGCAGCTCCGCCGTCGCCTCTTCCGGGGCATCGACCAGAACCACATCGGGGCTGGAGCTGATCGGCGGCGCGCTCTCACGACCACGGACCAGGGCGTAAGGGACCAGTACCTTGCCGCGCAGGCGCAGGCGCTCGGCATCCCCCGAGATTTCCAGTTCGGGGCTGAGGTGCAACTGAAATTCGGGCAAATTGACCGCCTCGACGTTCTCTCCCGAGAGACTGAAGCGATAGTCCGTGAGCGCCCAGTCGCTGAGCAGAATTTTTCCCTCGCCACGCAGGGTGCCGTCCCCGGAGGACACCCGGGCTTCCTCCAGCGCGATTTCCTCATTCGCCAAACGACCGCGCAGGCTGACATCCCTCAGATTCAGACCGGCGACGGGCAGGTAGGCGGCGGCGCCGGAAAGGCTGAAGGTGCCGGCAAGACGGGCACTTTCGGGGGAACCCTCCAGGCTCGCTTCGACCTCGAGCTGCCCGGAGGTTTCCCGCACCAGTCCGGGGAAGAGCGCGGCCAGCAAACCCTTTTCCGCGAGGGAGGCGGTCATCTCCGCCCGTAGCGGCGCTTGGGGATCGACCCGTACCGGCCAGCGGGCGCCGAGGGGCCACCTCAGCCGCCCACGCAAGCGACCATGCCGGTTGAGTTCGAAATCGGCATCGGCCAATAGCTCTTCGCCGCGCCAGGAGAGGACCAGCTCGGCCTTGCGCAACTCGGCGCCGACCCGGAGTTCATCCTCCCGCCAACCGAGACGTCCCTCCTCGATCGCCGCCCGGCCGTCCACATAAAGTTCCGTCCCCTGCCGCCAGCCCCCGTTGAAGTTGGCGGCGACCTGGCCGTACAGGCTCAACCCGGCGGGCGGGGCCGGCATCAGACGAGCCAAGGCAAGATTGTCGAAGGTCAGCGATAAGTCCCCGGCTTCGGGCCAGTCGCCGTTCGGCGCCTCGGGGGAAGAAAGCCGCAGATCCAGTTGGCCGAGATCGCCGCCATCGCCGGACAGTTCGGCACGCAAGCCGTTGTCGTCCCAATCGAGCAGCAATCGCAGATCGCTCAGGGCATAACGCGCCTCCCCCCGGGACAGATCCCCCGCCGCCGTGAGGCGCGCCGCGAGCGGCCCCGGCCGCCCCTGCCGCAGGCTCAAACGCAGCTCCCCATCCGTCGTGCCGGCAATCCGCCAATCCGTCACCCAGGGCTGGGCATGAGCCAGGCGCAGCCCGCGCCAGCCCAGGCTGAAATCGCCGGACAGGGAAGCAAAAGACAGACGCCCGCCCAGGTCGATTTGCTCCCCCCGGGCGCTGACCAGCGTCGCCGGGGACAATTCGCCATTTTGCGCGTCGACCCGCAGGTCGACCGGCGCGCTCAACCGCCAATCTCCGACCGGCGTTTCCGCCAATTCCAGTTCGCGCAGGACGCCACTCCAGGCGTCCCCCCGCCAACCTCCCCAGGCCTGGAGACGAATCCGCCCCAGATCCCCGGCAACGTCCAGAAGTGCTCGATGTTCTTCCACTATTCCGGACAGGTCGAGCGCCAGATGCGCCAGCTCCTGCCCGGCCAATCGCCCTCCCCGCCCCCGCAGCACGCCGTACAGTTCGTCGGAATCGGCGGCCTTGCGCGCAGTCAGCTCCAGCGCGTCCAGGGAATCCTCGCCATAGGCCAGCTCCGTCGCATTGACCGTCAAATCGCCGGCCAGGGCCTTGCCGTCCCAACTCAGCCAACCCCGGCCCCGAACCGCTCCGGACAGCTCCGGAACCAGCCCCCGCAATCGGCCCAGGTCGACCTCGACATCGAGCCGCCGGTCAAGGCGCCCGCGCGCACGCAGGGCCAGATCGGCGCCGCGCAGATCGAGACGGACAATCTCCAGATCCTCCCCCCGAAGCCGGGCGGACAGGTCGCCGGTGAGGCTATGGCCATGCAGGGTACTTTCCAGCAGGGTGCCGTCGACGGTCAGATTCAGCGGATCGTCGGCTGCCTGCAACAGATCGAAGCGCAAATCGAGACCGACCTGCCCCGGCAAGTCGGGAGAGAGTAGGCCCAGATCGAAACGCCGCCCGCGCAGTTCGCCCCGGAGGGAAAAATCCTTGCGCCAATCCAGCACCAGCGCCCCGGAGAGGGTGCCCGCCAGCCATTCCCCCTGCAATCCGGAAAGGTCCAGCCGGGTTGCATCGCCGGCGAACTCTCCGGCAAGGGCGCTTTTCAGCCAGTCGTCACTGCGATTGCGCAGGTCGAAACGCCCCCGGTAACGGTTCAGGTCTCCCTCGGCGGAAACCCGACCATCCAGCAGCAGCGTCACGCCCGCGAGTTCGCTCAGGTCGACGCGGCGCGTCTCGACCGCCGCTTGCCAGGGCAAGGTTTCGTCGAGGGCGAGGGTGCCGTCGAGGGTCAGCCGGTCGCCGCGCCGGGGAAGTTCGATGCGCGCCTGGTCAATCCGAAGATTTTCCTGATCGACCGCAAGGGGGATGCGTGCCGAGAGCAGCACTTTCCCTTGGCCCCAGGCACGAGCGTGGAGCTGTCCCGCCAACCAGTCCCCCCCCTTTTGACGCAGATCGAACAAAAGCTCCGCCCGGTCGGCTCCGGCCAAGGGCTCTTTCGGCACGGCCAATACCTGTCCGCGCAGGGTCGCGCCGGGCAGGTCGAGAGCGAGATTTCCGCTAAGGCGCCCTGCGGGCAAGATCATCTCCATGGCGGAGAGGCCGGCGACCCCGGAGCTCCAGCCAAGGGAACCGCGCCAGGACGTCATCTGCCATAGGGTTTCATCGGCGGTGCGAATGACCAGCCGCTCCAGCCGCAGGTCCTCGACCTCCACGCTTACCCGCAGGGGCCAGCCGGACAGCTCGGGCCATGGGGGCAGGAGCGGCCGCACGGGTTCCGTAGCGGGCGTTTCTTGTGACAACTCACCGTCGAGCAGCAGCTCGATCCCCGCCAGGGAGAGCTCGGCGATCTCCAGCCGGCCCCACAGCAGTCTTCCCGGGCTCCAGCCGAGTACCGCCCGCTCAACGGTCAAAGCCCCTCCTTCATAGGGGATATGAAGACCCTCGAGAATCAGCTGATCGCCTAGCCGGCCCGTGACCTTCCCGATATCCGCCGATCCGGGAAGCCGTCCCAAGACCCCGCGCACCAGCCAGGAACTGCCCGCGGGGGTCCATAGGAGCCAGATCGCTCCAGCGATGAGTGCCAAGACGAGAGCCAAGACCGCCGACAATAGCGACCGAGCCGGAATTCTTACCATGCGAACCCCACACTCACATGCAGCCGCCAGGAAGGGTTCGGTTCGCCGACCTGCCGGGCAAGGTCGACCTTGATCGGCCCCACCGGAGTATAGTAACGGACTCCGAGCCCCGCCCCCTGTGCCCAATCGATATCGGACAGACCGTTGAAGGCATTTCCGGCGTCGTAGAAAGCGGCCGCTCCCCAGTTCGTCCACAGGGCGCGCTCCAGTTCGAGGCCGGCCACCCCCAGATGCTTGCCGCCAATAACATCTCCATTTGCGTCCCTAGGGCCTAGGGACTGATAGGCATAGCCGCGGACGCTTTGGTCCCCGCCGGCGAAAAAGCGCAGGGAGGTCGGCACATCCTCCAGCGGCTCATCCTGCAATGTCGTTCCCCCCTCGGTACGGGCGAAGAGGGTCCAGCGTCCCGGAAGTTCCAGCAGAATATTACCCGATGCCAGAAATTGCAGCAGGCTGATGTCGGACGCCAGCCAACGGTGCGCTCCCCGGGCTTCAAGAGCAAAGGAGGAACCCCGCCGGGGACGGATCGGGTCGGAGTATTGCCGCCGCGACAGGCGCAGGCCGGGGATGGTCAGACGGGAGCGCCGATCTTCGTCGGCAATCCGGTAATCCTCCTGCAACAGCCGCAGATAGACCGATCCCAAATAACCCCGCCCCAGCCCCCAAACCTGACGGGCTTCGGCAAAAAGGGAACTCGATTCGTAGGTGTTCACATCTTCGGCCTGATAACCGACACTGAACTCGGTGCGACTCTCCAGATGTCCCCGGCTGGGCATGACATAGCTTGCCACCAGGGACTGTCGGCGCTCGGCCAGCAGCAAATCCGCGTCGAACAGATGGGCGCGATGAAAAGAGTTGTTGTCCCGGTAACGCAGGGACAGACGCGCCCCGGTATCCGTGCCGAAACCCAGGCCCGGGCGCAGGCGGTGGCGCCTGCGAGGTGTCAGCTGTACGGATACCGGCACCCGCTCTTCATCAGTGAGTTCTTCAAGGGGGGTGAGCAGAACGTCGCGAAAGCGATCGGAGTCGAGAAAATTGAACTGGGTCTGTCCGAGCTTGTCGTGGGAAAAGAAATCCCCCTCGGCGTAGGCAAGATGCTGAAGCAGAAACCATTCCGGGAAATCGGGAGCGCCGTGAATGAGCGTTTTACCGAAACGCAAACGCGGCCCGGTGGCAAGTTCGAGATCGATTTCAGCGCCGCGGCGAGCGCGGTCGACCCTGATGACGTGCCGAGTGAAATCGGCCTGAAGATAGCCGAGGTCAAGGGCGCTGGCCTTCAGCTCCCCCTTGGCGCGTTCGTAGTGATCCTGACGCAGGAGGTCCCCCTCCCGTAGGGGGAATTCGTCCAGGAGTCTTTTAAGCCGTTTTTCCCCCGCGCCGGGTCCAGTCACAACAACCCGTCGAGTAGTCACCCGCACCGGCTCCCCAGGCACCACCCGCACCTTCAACAGCCACTGATTTTTCCTCTGGTTTTCCAACTGCGTGCTTGTTATTGTGGCGAAATATCCGAAAGGCTCAAGGGCTTTGCCGACCTTATCGGGAACCTGGCCGACAAAACGGGTCAGCCAATGACGCTCCACCGTGCCATCCGCCTTCGCCAGATCGGCCGGCAAGGTCAGGGCGGCCTGCACGTTTTCGAAAAGCTCGCCGCTGATCCCCATGATTTCAAGGGACAGGGGTTCGCTCCGGGCGGCGGCGGAAAAAAACAGCAGCCAGAAAAAAATCAGAACGATACGAAACAGGAAAGACCTCCCCGGAAAAAGCAGTCAGTTATCAGTATTTTTTCCTCGCCGAGACTGACTTCTTCAAATACTGAACTGGAAGGATAACATAGCCTTATGTGGAAACCAATTCGCTCCCTGACGGTCGTTGCCCTGCTGCTGACCGCGGCCTATGCGCACGGCAAATCGCCGGACCCCATCGCCCCGCAGACTCTCAACCCCCAGTGGCGTGGCGAGGTTATCGGAGAACACCGCTATCATACGGTGGTCGATTCCCGACAAACCCTCATGGAACTGGCCCGGGACATGCGCCTGGGCTATACCAACCTCAAGAACGCCAATCCCGACATCGATCCCTGGCTACCCAGTCCCGGCCAAACCGTACTCCTGCCCTTCGCCTCGATCCTTCCCGTCGACGCAGTATCCGGAATTACCATCAATCTCGCGGAAATGCGTCTCTATCACGTTTGGAAAACCGGGAAAAAAACCCTGGCGCGGGTCTATCCCCTGGGCATAGGCAGCGAAGGGAACGACAGCCCTACCGGACGCTTTTCCATTCTGAATAAAGCGGAAAATCCGACGTGGACCGTTCCCCTCTCCATCCGCCATGAACGCCCGTGGATGCCGATTTCCGTCCCCCCGGGACCGGCCAATCCCCTGGGCAAATACTGGATGGCATTCTCCACCGCTGGATACGGCATCCACGGCACCAACAAACCCCTGGGTGTGGGTCGACGCGTCAGCCATGGTTGCATTCGCTTGTACCCCCAGGATATCCAGGAACTTTTCCATCGGGTGCCGGTCGGCACCGAGGTTCTGATTATCGATACGCCAGTCAAGGTCGGGCGCAAGGACAATACCCTCTTTCTGGAAGTTCATCTCCCAAATACCCAAGGACAGGATTTCGCGGGGCTGAAAAAGGAGGTCGTCCGCCAGGCCCGGCTTCTTGAATGGGAGGGACTGCTCAACTGGGACGTTATCGAGGAGATTGTCCGCCAGAATCGAGGCATCCCCCAGCCCATCTCCGTCTCAACGCCGCCAACTACGGCAACGGCCCGCCGTTAGGCAAATCTTTCCGCAAATTTTCATCATCGCAAAAAAACGGGGACCAAGCAAAAGCCTGGTCCCCGTTTTTTTCGTACCTTTGGTTTTGTGAATTACTTACGCAGCCCCATTTCGAAGGCTTTCTCGGCCTTCTGCGCGGCGGCTTCGGCACGCACAGCGGCGGACTCGGCGCGATTGGCGGCGTTTTCCGCACGACCGGCGGCGTCGGCAGCCTTACCGGCAGAAGCTTCAGCGGCAGAGGCCGCACCCTCGGCGCGAGCAGCAGCGCTCTCAGCAGCCGTGGCCGACTGGGCGGCAGCATTGCTGGAATCAACCGCTTGCTTCAGCAGAGCCTGGTCCGCAGGAGAGAGTTTCGCGGAACAACCCGCGAGACAGAGGAACATGGCACCGGCAACGAGCGTGACAATCTGAGTTTTACGCATATAAGCCTCCTTGAAAAAGTTTCTGTGTGTGGATTTAAGCAGATAATCCAACACTGTCAAGTATTCGATAATCAAAACTTGCGGGAGGGGTGAATCGAACGACCCACCCCCCCCGTTTGTCGTTTATACCTGATTACATTACGGGATGAGCGATTTGATGTACTCACGGTTCAGTTTGGCGATGAACTTGACGTCAATGCCCTTAGGGCATGCCGCCTGGCACTCATAGTGGTTCGAACAGTTACCGAAACCACAGTCTTTGAGGGCCTCGGTCATAGCCTTGACACGAGCTTTGGCCTCGGGCCGGCCCTGAGGCAGAGCCGCCAGCTGAGCAACCTTGTTGCCGGTGAACAACATGGCCGAGCTGTTAGGGCAGCCAGCGACACAGGCGCCGCAACCGATACACTCGGCAGCATCCATGGCATATTCAGCAGCGGGCTGGCTAATTAGAATTGAATTAGCGTCAGGCACGCCGCCGGTATGACATGAGGTATAGCCGCCGGCATTCTGGATCGCGTCGAGAGCGGAGCGGTCGACAACCAAGTCCTTGACGATGGGAAATGCCTTGGCCCGCCAAGGCTCGATGTAAATGCTGTCGCCATCCTTGAAAGTGCGCATATGCAGCTGACAGACCGTGGTACGATCTTGTCCACCATGGGGACGACCGTTAATGACCTGCGAACACATGCCGCAGATACCCTCGCGGCAATCATGGTCGAAGGCAATGGGATCTTTCCCGGTTTTGATCAGCTCTTCATTAACCTCGTCGAGCATTTCCAGGAAAGACTGGTCGGGGCTGACGTTCTTAGCCTCGTACTGCTCCAGCTTGCCCATGTCCTTGGGGCCTTTTTGGCGCCATACGTATAATGTAAGGTTCATTATTTATAACTCCTTACCGCCAGATGTACATTTTCGAATTTCAGGGGTTCCTTGTGCAACTCGGGCTCCTTATCAACCCCTTTGAACTCCCAGGCCCCAACATAGCAGAAGTTCTCGTCGTCGCGCTTGGCTTCGCCGTCGTCATACTGATGCTCGATCCGGAAGTGGCCGCCGCAGGATTCTTCACGATGCAAGGCATCGCGGGTCATCATTTCGGCGAATTCAAGGAAATCGGCCAAGCGACCGGCGTTCTCCAACTGCTGGTTGAACTCACCGGCGGTGCCGGTAACCTTGACGTTCTTCCAGAATTCCTCGCGCAAGGCGGGGATTTCCTTAAGTGCCTCGTTAAGGCTTTGTTTGCTGCGGGCCATGCCGACATTGTTCCACATGATCTTGCCGAGGGCGCGATGCATGTCGGAAACGGTTTTCTTGCCGTTGATCGACAGCAACTTGTTGATCTGACCGTTGACCTCGTCCACCGACTTCTTGAACTCGGGATGGTCGTCCTTGATCTGACCCGGCTTGACCGTCACCAGATAGTTGGCGATGGTGTAGGG
>CALJLX010000257.1 GCA_937982495.1 uncultured Desulfuromonas sp. | reverse complement strand
TTCTATGCACCACGCTTTGCCACGTTTGTTGATGGCCTTGGCCCTGTTGCTGGCCCTGGTTATGCCCGCGGCCGCAGAAAACGGCTTGGCCATTGATCCCAAAGCCTGTCTGGAATGCCACGAGGATGTGGTTTCCGTCGGCGAATTCAGCGCCTCGGTCCATGGACAGAATGCCTGTACTAGCTGTCATATCGAGTTGTCCGATTTGCAGGGACACATCGACGGTACGGTGATGCCCGAGCCGGTCAGTTGTGTTCGCTGTCACAAGCAGCAGACCGCCGAGCATTATGCCAGCGTGCATATGCTCAATGATATCAAGTGCGCTGACTGCCATGCCCAGATTCACACCCTGAGTTCCTGGAAGGGAGAGAAGCAGAAGGTGGTGGAAACCTGTACCGGTTGCCACGACAATCATGAAAATTACATGGAGTCCGCCCACGGCCAGGGGGTTCTCGCCGGTAATCCCGATTCGGCCGCTTGCCACGACTGCCACAACCTGCATGAAGTCAAGCCCCTGGGGGATGCCAATTCCAAGGAGAACCGCGAGTTCCATACCAGTGTCTGCCTCAAATGTCATGCCGACGAAGAGATGATGGCGCGTAACGGCGTCTTCAACGTCGCGGTCAAAACTTACATGGACAGCTACCACGGCAAGAACTTCCGCCTCGGTTATCCTGAACTGGTGGCTGGTTGCGCCGACTGCCACACCTCGCACGGCGTCCTGCCCGCCGCCGACGTGCGCTCGAGCGTAAACGAGGAAAACCTGGTGGCGACCTGCGCCGTCTGCCATGAAAAGGCGACGCCGCTCTTCACCATGTACTACTCCCACGGTTCCCACGACAAAGACAAGTATCCGCTTCTTTACTATACTTTCGTCGCCATGACGACCTTGCTGGTGACGACCTTTGCGGTCTTCTGGATCCATTCGCTGCTCTGGATGTTCCGCGGTTTCGTCGAAAACCGGGAGAAAAAGCGGGAGTTGATGGAGCACGGCTTCGTGCAGCACATCAAGGATCCGCACAAGATGTACCGCCGCTTCACCAAGCGCCATGTCTTCCTGCACTTCCTGGTGATCATCAGCTTTCTCGGTCTGTCCCTGACCGGCCTGCCGCTGAAGTTCGCCGACCAGCCCTGGGCCAAGCTCTTCATGGATTTCTTCGGCTCGGCGGCCAACGCGGCCTACATCCACCGGATCTGCGCGGGCATCACCTTCGTCTATTTCGGCGCCGCGATCTACATGTCCATCAACTTCCTTTTCATTCGCAAGGACATTCCGGGCAACTTCATTCAGCGGCTGTTCGGTCCCGAGTCCCTCTGCCCCAACTTCCGCGACATCCGCGACGTGACCAACATGGTTCGCTGGTTCCTCTTCCGCGGGCCGAAGCCGACCTTCGAACGCTGGACCTATTGGGAAAAGTTCGACTTCATCGCGGTCTTCTGGGGTATGTTCGCCATCGGCGGCTCCGGCCTGATGCTCTGGTTCCCCGAGTTCTTCGGTTCATTCCTTCCCGGCTGGGCCTTTAACGTCGCGACCATCGTTCACTCGGACGAGGCGCTTCTGGCCACGGGCTTCATCTTCACCGTCCACTTCTTCAATACTCACGGGCGGCCGGAGAAGTTCCCCATGGACTTCGTCATTTTCAATGGGGAAATGCCGAAGGAAGAGTTCATTCATGAGCGCGGCGATCAATGGAAGCGATACGAAGAAGCCGGCACCCTGCATCTCTATGAGAAGCCGAAGCCGAGCGGAATTCTCTATGACTTCTTCTTCAAGACCTTGGGTTTCACGGCGGTCTTTATCGGACTTTCCCTGGTTGTTCTTATGATTTACGCGTTCATGCACGGTTCCCACTAGGGGTTTGCGTCGGTAGTAAAGTAAAAGAAAAGGGTCGCCGGTTTCGGCGGCCCTTTTCTTTTGGCTGTAAATCCTCGGGATTGCAGTAGAATAATTAAAAACTTATCCGTTGACTTCCCTTGACCCGAATGATACTAAGCCGATATGTTCCGTAGGAATTCCACTAACGGCGCCATCTGCCGGGACTTCCGGACTTTTAATCTATCGGGGCCGGGTTCTTGTCGGAATCGGGTTGCGAAATCTAACTGAAAATGAGCTAGGGAAAGGAAACGCCTATGAAAAGACTGTCGGAAATTATCGGTGCGTTCACCCGGGGCATCGCTCGGAGCCGCGTGTCGCTGGTCGGGGCGATGATCGTGACGCTCTCCGCCCCGTTTCTCTTCGGGGCGATTTTTTATGATGTGCTGTTCCACATCGATAACACCTACATCGCTGGGGCGATCTACATGCTCCTTGGCCCCGCCTTCATCGGCGGCCTGATTCTGGTCTTTCTCGGCCTGTTTTTTTTCAAGGGGAAGGAAGAGGTTCGGCTCTTCACCCTGGATTATCTTCGCGACTACTTCACCGATCCGCAAAAGTTCAGCCGCATGCGCAAGCTGGTGTTTTTCGCGGTTTTCCTGACCGGCATCAACATCCTTATCGTATCCCTGCTCGGTTATCGCACCTACCATTACATGGAGTCCGTCGCCTTTTGCGGGGAGTTTTGTCATACCGTCATGAATCCCGAACGAACCGCCTATCTCAATTCGCCTCATTCACGCGTGACCTGTGTCGAATGCCATATCGGTGCCGGGGCCGACTGGTTCGTCAAATCGAAGATTTCCGGCGCCCGTCAGCTGCTGGCGGTGGCGCTCGACACCTACCCCCGCCCCATCGCCACGCCGGTGCACGGTCTGCGTCCGGCGCGGGATACCTGTGAGGAATGTCATCGTCCGGAAATGTTCCATGGCGACAAGCTGGTGATTAAAGACAAGTTTCTTGAAGATGAAAAGAATACCAACGTAAAGACCGTCCTGCTGATGAAAGTCGGCTCGGCCGGTGATCGCACCTCAAGTTCCCACGGGATTCATTGGCATGTTGCGGCGGAGAACAAGATCTTTTACCGTCCTTCTGATCATAGCCGGATGAAGATCCCCGAGGTCATCCAGGCCGCTGAGGACGGCAGTCTCCTGGTCTATCGCTCCAGCGAGGCCAAAGCCGAGTTGCAGGCGTCGGGGAAGTCCGGTCTGCAGTCTTTCCGGAGCGAGCAGGTCGCCGTGGCCGATTCCGGGCAAAGCCATCCCGCTTCCCGTACCGCGAGTGGGCGCTGGTTTGCCGGGTCTAAGGGAAAAAGCAGCGAACGTCCACCGGAAGTTCAGGATATCCGGGCTTATGCCGAAAAGAGCGGCTATGCCATGGAGGAACTGCGGGAGATGGATTGCATCGATTGTCACAACCGTCCGACCCATATCTATCTCCCGCCGGGAGTCGCCGTGGACAACAAGATCATGAGCGGGCAGATCGATGTCTCCATCCCTTATATCAAGAAAAAGGCCATGGAGGTTGTCGTTCGCGAATATCCCTCGCAGGACCAGGCCAAGGCGACCATCGCTGAGGAAATTCATGAATTTTACGCCACGAACTATCCGCAGGTGAGTTCCGAAGCGCTGGAGAAATCGATTGCCGGGATCCAGCAAGCCTATGCCGAGAATGTTTTCCCTGAAATGAACATCAAGTGGGGAACCTATACTAACCATCTCGGGCACAACGATGATGTGGGCTGTTTCCGCTGTCACGATGAAGACCACCAGACGGAAAACGGCGAGGTGATTTCGATGGATTGCGATACTTGTCACACGATTCTGGCCGAGGATGAAGCCGACCCGGCCATCCTCCGGACACTGTCGGGCCGCTAGGCGCGAAAGTCGAAAGCCACAAACTAAAAGCCCCGTCATTGAAAAATGACGGGGCTTTTTCCTTTAATCGCCAACCCGTTGTTCCGGCTGACTTGTTCGTCCTGCGGGGCAGAACGACGTATCCCCCCTTCGGGGGCGGTAAAATTTATGTTTTATTGTTGTTTGCTATCTGTTTAATCCTCCTTTCGTTTGATTTTAGTTTAACGACGAGGGAGGAATAATGCAATGGGGGTGGGAACGATTTTTGACGGGATCAAAAACGAATGACGGCCGACGCCCAGGTAAGGCCGGCGCCGAAGGTGACCATGCCCACCAGATCGCCCGGGCGAATAAGACCGGCGCGGAAGGCTTCGTCGAGGGCGATGGGGATAGAGGCGGAGGAGGTGTTGCCGAAGCGGTCGACGTTGATGTAGACCCGCTCAAGGGGGATGTCGAAGCGCTTGGCGACGCCTTCGATAATGCGCAGGTTGGCTTGGTGAGGGATCAGGAGCTGGAGTTGCGTCGGGGAGATCCCGGCTTCCTGAAGAACTTGCTGCATGGCGTTGCTCATGGCCGTCACTGCATGGCGGAAGACTTCCCGACCGGCCATGTGGATGGTGTGCAGTTGCTTGGCGGTGTTTTCCGGCGTCGGCGGGTTCAGGCTGCCGCAGCCGGGGTTGTAAAGCAGCTTGACATAACCGCCGTCGCTGCCGAGGCAGGTATGGATGATGCCGCGCTCCCCTTCCGCGGCGCCGAGGACGACCGCGCCGGCGCCGTCGCCGAAGAGAACGCAGGTATCCCGGTCCTGCCAGTTGACCATGGAGGAGAGGATCTCCCCCCCGATGACCAGGGCTTTGCGATAACCCGAGGCGAGCATCAGGCCGCCGGCAATCTGCAGTCCGTAGAGAAAGCCGGAACAGGCGGCGGAAAGATCGAAAGCGACGGCCTGTTTGGCGCCGATGAGTTCCTGGACGATGCAGGCGGTGGCGGGAAATTTCATGTCGCCGGTGACGGTTCCGAGGATGATCAGATCAATCTCCTCGGCCGTCACGCCGGCGGCATCGAGGGCGCGCGTAGCGGCTTGGGCGGCGAGAGCGGAAAGCGGGGTTCCGGGCGCGACAATGCGCCGCTCTCTGATGCCTGTGCGCTCCATGATCCATTGATCGCTGGTGTCGACCATCTTTTCCAGATCGGCATTGGTCAGAATCCGGTCGGGAACGGCGTGACCGGTACCTAGGATCATGACATGGGGTTGTTTCGGCATGAGGCATCTCCCGGCGGGTAACAAGGCAGAACAAAATAGCACTTTAGCCCGCGCAGCTCAAGGACTAGCAACGGGAATCCACCCGCCCTGGAGTGGGTGGATTTCCGGATGCGGTCAGGATTCCGGAATCTCCGGTTCTTCCCGAAGGGTTTGCGCAGGCGGCCAGTATTGCCCGTTTTTGACGAAAAGATGCACATCCTGTTGTGGGAAGGGAATTTCGATCCCGGCTGCGCGGAAAAGGCGATCGATGGCCCGGAGCAGAGCGCTTCGCACACCGAGCATGCTGTCGGCGTCCGCGACCCATACGCGCAGTTCGAAATCGAGAGAACTTGCGCCAAAGGCGGTGAAGATGGGCGATGGCGCGGGGTTCTGAAGAACCAGTTCATGTGATTTTGCCGCCTCGGTCAACATTTCGAGCACCTGATCGACGTCGCTGCCGTAAGCGACCCCCACGGGGATGACGATCCGGGCGATGCTGGAGCTGAGGGTCCAGTTGGTGACTTTCTGCGAAATGAATTCCGAGTTCGGGACAATAATTTCCGCCCGGTCGGGGGTCTCGACGATGGTCGAGCGCAGCCCGATTTTACGGACCGTGCTCCATTTACCATCGATGACCAGGGCGTCGCCAACCCGCACCGGACGTTCGAACAGGAGGATGATGCCGCTGACGAAATTGTTGACGATATTCTGCAGACCGAAACCGATACCGATACCGAAGGCACCGGCGAGGAAGGCGAAGCTTTTCAGTTCGACCCCGGCCAGGCTCATGGCAAAAAGGAAACCGAAGAAGATGATGATATAATGCAGTAATTTTTTGATGGCGTCGCGGATGCCGCGATCCATATCCCGATGAGGAAAGACCTGGGACTCGAGAACCGAGCGGAGAAACCAGGAGAAGGTAAAAGAAAAATAGAGGGCGAGGCTGAAGAGGGCGATCATGTTGAGCGATACCGTCATCTCCCCAATCTTGACACTCATGCCGGTGAAGGCCTCCCAGGCCTGCCCGGCGGAGTTGTAGACGCCCCAGATGACGAAGAGCAGAAGAAACGAATAGGCGCCGATGAATATCTTGGAAATCGTCGACAGTCGCGCGATGAGATCGTCGCCGTAGCGGTAGAAAAAGGGCCGGCGGATCACTACGGGGTGGGAAAAGACGAAACGGATGGCGCCGTGGGCGAGGCGCAGGGTCATGACGAAGTAGAGACTGAGAAAGACCGTGCTGACCGAGGAATTGATCAGGCGCGAAGACAGGTTGCTGTAGCCGCTGGCCTGGGCGACCAAAGCCGTCAGGAGGATCCCCGCGCCCCAGCGTAGGGCCAGTGTGAACCAGTCTTTCCGGCCGTCATGCGCTTGCTGGTTCGAGCGCGCGGTCAGAATCAGTACCGGGATGCCAAGCAGGCAGAGGGCGGTCAGGTACAACCGGTACAGGGGGGCGGGAAAGGCGATCAACTGGAGCACCTGGGTAATGGTGAAAAGCGCCGCCAGCAGGTAGATCATCAGGCGTTTGCGCGGATTGGTGACCACGCCGGTCACCAGGATCGCGGTGGAGAGCGCCGCCAGCAGCGTGATACCCATGCGCCAGAAGGAGGGCATGGAACCGTAGAGGTAGCTGAAGGAAATCACCGAGACAAAGATGCCCGTGGCCCAGGGATGGTCGGCCATGAATTTCCATTCTTCGTTGATCCGTTCCCCCTTGCGGTGGCGAAGAATAAAGAAGGCCAGAAGTATCGTTGTGACCACCTGCAACAGCGCGACCCAGGGCTTTTCCAGAAGAAAGTCCCATTGGATTTTGGTTGCCGCGAGGACGCCGTTGGTGGTGGTCGTGATCAGTTCGGGAGTGAACTGAAGATAGAAGTCCTTGCTGATGAACGAGTGGGTGGTCTTTTGAAAGGTCTGCTTGCGCAGATTGTTCAATGCCGCCTCGATCTTGTTCTGCACGTCGAGCAATGCGGTTTGCAGGGACGAGATTTCTTTTTGCGCCTCGACCAGCGGAGTCGAGATTTCCCTGGCGCGCTCCCCGACTTTCTGGGCCTGGGCGATACTTTCCGTAAAGGCCGTTTTCGGAGTGTCTTCCGTCGAGTTCTTGAGCGTTGTTCGCCAGTCTTTCCAGAAGTCCTCTTCCGCTTTCCATTTTTGCCGGATGGTTTCCAGTTGGGTGAGCCGTTGCGAGAGCGTATCGACGAGCTTACGCAACTCGGTCATGTGATTGCCTACCGTTCCGCGCATCTCCAGCAGGCGATCGAAGGTCCACTCCTCGATCTCTCCGAGACTGGTCACCCGCGCCATGATTTCATCCTGGCGGGTCTTGATCATCGCCATCTCGGTCCTGATCTGCGTCAGGTCGGCAAGGGGGGCCATGTCGGCCTCGGCCTTCATGGCGTTCTCGGAGAGTTGCGATGCCCTGGGGATGATCTCGGCGACGCCGGGAAAGGTCTGCTTCTCGGCCGTCGCCGGGGGGGTGGTTTCTTGAGCCGGGGTCAGGTTGGGAAAGAGCAGGAAACAAAGAAAAAGGAGGCGAAGAAAAGTCATAGTTAAAAAATTCCGTGGAAGTGTTCGGCGCGGGAAAAAGCTCTGCTCAAGGAAGGCACGCTGTTTTGTGTCCCCCTTGAGCAGAAATGGATCAGAAATTACCGATGGGCAACGGCATCAAATCCCGGGAGTAGTCAGGACCGGCCGCGGAGTCTGGTCCGTCTGCGGCGGCAGCACCGGATGCGTGACAACCGGTTGCTCGCCGGTCAGGGTTCTGAGGAAAGCGGTAATCGCCGAGGCTTGCTCTTCGTTCAGGGCAATCCCCAATTGCGCGGAACCCATGATGCGGACCGATTCGATCAGGCTCCAGACCTTGCCCGAATGGAAATAGGGCGGGGTCAGGGCGACGTTGCGCAGGGGCGGGGAGCGGAAGGCATACTCGTCACCGGCGGTGTTGGTTACCTGAAAGCGGCCGGTATCGCCCTCGGGCAGAAGCTCGGCGCCGGGTTTTTCCACGACCCCGAAGGGGAAATAGCCGGTGCCGCCGATGTTGACGCCGCTGTGACAGCCGACGCAGCCCTTGTTGATAAAGAAATCGAGTCCCTGGGTTTCGGTGGCGGAAAGGGCTTTTTCATCCCCCTTGAGAAAGCGATCAAAGGGCGCGTCGGGGGTGAGCAGGGTCGCTTCGAAGACCTCGATGGCGCGGGCCATGTTGTCGAAGGTTACGGGATCCTTCTCCTTGGGGAAGGCTTTTTTGAAGAGTTCGACATATTCCGGCATGCTGTTCAGGGTGACCAGTACCTGCGCCGGGGTGTTGTTCATTTCGACGGAGGCTTGAACCGGACCCTTGGCCTGCTCCATCAGGTCCTTGGCGCGACCGTCCCAGAACTGGGCGGTGTTGAAGACGGCGTTGTAGGTGGTCGGCGCGTTGCGCGGACCTTTCTGCCAACCGTGACCGACGGAGGTCTCCTGCATGTCGGCGCCGGCCAGGCCGACATTGTGGCAGGTCTGGCAGCTGATCAGGCTGGAGGCCGAAAGGCGCGGTTCGAAATAGAGCATGTGTCCGAGGAGAAGTTTCTCCGGGCTGGCGGGGTTGCCCTTAAGTTCCGGAGCGCTGGTGGGAATCGGCTCGAAATAGGACCGGCTCTGTTCGAGCAGGGTCTCCTGGCCGGCCCAGGCGAGGCCGGCCGTCAGGGCGGTGATGGCCAGAAAGCTGGTGAGGATACGTCGGGTCATCGGTTGTTCTCCTATAAAAGAGGGGTGAAATGGTTATAAATGTTTTAGCTTAAAGCGGGAGATTGTCAAGGCGAAGGAGCGGGGGCGGCGGGCTATCCCCAGAACATGCGCAGGGGATCGGCGTCCACATGGCGCAGGATTTTGGCCAGGTCCAGACTGGGGCCGCAGTTGAGGTAGAAGGCCCAGGCGCGACGTTCCCCCTGGTAGTAATGCAGGGACCACTGGGTCAGTTCCCGATGGTAGCGGAACTGGGCCACGGGCCGCACCGTTCGCTGTCGGCAGCCCGGGCAGCAAAGCTGCTCTTCGATCAGGGTGGCGCGGCTGCCGTTGAGTCGGTAGGTCAGCCGGGATGGCCCATGGAGTCCGGCGGCCGGACGCGCCGCGCAGTAGCCGGCGAGGAGCTTGTCTACGGATTTGCGGAGGAACTCCGGCAGTTCCATCGGTGAGGTCAGGGGGGGCAGCAGGCGCAGACGGAACGGAAGAGCGAGGTGCTCAGGTAGCGGTCGCCGCGGTCGGGGAGCAGCACCGCGATGATCCCCGACGCCATGTCCTGGGCGACCTTCAGGGCGCCGGCCATGGCCGCGCCGCTGGACATGCCGACGAAAATCCCTTCTTCGAGGGCCAGGCGCCGGGCGGTCTCGAAGGCGTCCTCGTCCTCGACGGTGAGTTTTTCGTCCAGCTCTTCTTCGTGATAGATGCCCGGCACGATCGCTTCACGCATGTTCTTGAGGCCCTGCACCTTGTGTCCCAGGCGGGGTTCGATGCCGACGATGCGCACCCCTGGCTTGGCCTGGCGCAGATAGCGCCCGGTGCCCATGAGGGTTCCGGATGTGCCCATGCCTGCCACGAAGACGTCGATTTCTCCGGCTGTCTGGTGGAAGATCTCGGGACCAGTGGTTTCGTAATGGGCCAGGGGGTTGTTGGGGTTGGCGTACTGGTTGGGCATGTAATAGCGATCCGGATCGGCGGCGAGAATCTGGTGGGCCATCCGGATGGCACCGTCGGTAGCCTGGCAGGCTTCGGAAAGGAGCACTTCGGCGCCGTAGGCTTCGAGCACCGCCCGACGCTCCATGCTGACACAGGCCGGCATCACCAGTTTCACCCGGTAGCCCCGGGCGGCGCCGATCATTGCCAGGGCAATGCCGGTATTTCCGGAAGTTGGTTCAAGAATCGTTTTGCCCGGCGAAAGCAGGCCGCTCTCCTCGGCCTTTTTCACCATGTACCATGCCGGCCGGTCCTTGACCGAGCCCCCGGGATTATTACCTTCGAGCTTGGCGAAAATCCGTACCGGCAGGCCGGCGGCGAGGCGAGTCAGTTCCACCAGGGGGGTGTTGCCGATCGCCTGGGGCAGACTGAAATCAGCGGCGGGTTGCATCATGAAGGGCCCTTGTGCAAGTTGGTGTCACGAAAATCACGGCACATCTTACCGAACCGCTTCCGGGAATACAACTGAATGATTTGCCAACCGGGCATGATGCGGGAGGGCGGCAGGGAAAGGACCCCGCCGCGTCCCGAACGGACGCGGCGGGGGAGATGGATCAGGGGCGTGAGTAAACGGAGTTCTTGGTGCCGTTCTGATCGGCCAGGGCGGGCATGTGTGGAGTCGGTTCCAGGGGCATCGCCATGTCCAGCAGAATACGGCGCGACTCGCCGACGTAGGGATCTTCGGCCAACTCCTTGAGCCACTCCTTTTCGCGCTCCGCGTCGTCAAGTCGACGATCGTCCCTGGCCTCGTCCTCCTCGTCCTCCATGCCCATGGCGCCGTGGCCCATCAGCTTGCTGGTGCGCAGTTTTTTCTCCTCTTCCCGTTCCTTGCGCACCACCTCGATGGCGAGGCTTTGCCGGGTCTGTTCCCGCCGTTCCTTGGCCCGCTCCGTTTCGGCGAGGATTTCGTTGAATTCCTCGTTCGCGGCGATCCGTTCCTGGCTCCGGTCGATCAGCGGGGGGAGGACCTGGGGGGCCTTCCAGGGGGTGAAGCTGGTGCTTTCCACGCTGTCCCAGGGGAGGGAATTGTCGACATACTGCTCGCCGGCTTCCACATGGCGCAGGGGATCGGGGAGGATGATGTCGGGGACGACGCCGCGGTACTGGGTCGACTCGCCGCTCACCCGATAGAACTTCTGCGTCGTCACCTTCATGGCCCCCAGGGGACGGTATTTGTCGAGGTTGATGAAAGGCAGATTGGCATCGAGGTCGGCCATGGTCTGTACCGTTCCCTTGCCGTAGCTGTGCTCGCTGCCGATGATTACCGCCCGGCGGTAATCCTGGAGGGCTCCGGCGAGGATCTCCGAGGCCGAGGCGCTGAATTTGTTGATCAGCACCACCATCGGACCCCGGTAGTCGATGGCGGGATCCTGGTCGGAAAGGACGTTGATGCGCCCGTTGCGGTTCTTGATCTGCACCACCGGCCCCTTCTCGATGAAGAGCCCGGTGATGGAAACCGCGTCGGTCAGGGCGCCGCCGCCGTTGTTGCGCAGGTCGAGAACCAGCCCGTCGATCCCGGCCTGGGTCATTTTCCGCAGTTCCTCGCGCACGTCGTCCGTCGAGTTGCGCCCGTCGCCGCCGCGCACCGTATTCTTGAAATCGCGGTAAAAGCTGGGGATGCGGATATAGCCGAACTTCTTCGTGGTCGCCTCGTCTTCCAGGATCGTTCCCTTGACGAAGGTTTCCTCAATCTGCACCACGTCGCGGATGATGGGGATGATCAGCCGCCGGCCATCGGGCTTTTTCACCGTTAGGCGCACTTCCGTCCCCTTCTTGCCGCGGATCAGGCTGACGGCGTCGCGCAGTCGGGCGTCGGTGACATCCACCGGTTCGCCTTTACCCTGGGCCACTTCGAGGATGATGTCCTCGGCCTGCAACTGCCCCTGGCGGCTGGAAGCGCTGCCGGGGATGACGCGGATAACCTTGATGTAGCCGTCTTCTTCCTGAAGGGTCGCGCCGATCCCTTCCAGCGAGCCGCTCATGCTGATGTCGAAATCTTCCTTCGACTGGGGCGGCAGGTAGTTGGTATGGGGATCGAAGGCCCGGGCGATGGCGTTGAAATAGCGGTCGAAGTGATCCTGCTCGGTCTCCTTGCGCATGCGGTCGAAAAAGTCGGCGTTGCTTTTGCGCACCTTGTCGCGGGCGGCTTCGAGCAGCTGCGCCTCGGTTTTCGCCGGTTTTTTCCCCTCGGCCTTGGCTTTTTCCTCTTCGTCTTCAAGCAGATTCAGGTAGCGGACCAGCACCTGGAACTTGAGGATTTTTCGCCAGCGTTCCCGCAGTTCCGCTTCGTTCTTGCAGAAATCCAGCTTCTCCGGATCGGTTTCGAGGCTTTCATCGACGCTGAAATCGAATTTTTGCTCGATCAGTTCCCCGGCCAGTTTTTCTACCTGGGCCACCCGCAGGGACATGACCCGGGCGCCGAGGGCGGCCAGGTCCAGCCGTCCGCGATTGATTTCGTCGTCGATCTGGGTGGCGAAGGCCGCAAATTTGTCGGCGTCTTCCTTGAGCAGGAAACGTTTCTGTCCGTCGAGCTGTTTGAGGTAAAGATCGAAGGCGGCGCGGGAGAGGGCGTCGTCGATCGGTTTCTGACTGTAATGGTTCTGGTTGATCTGGCCGCGCAGGATGAAGCTGAGCAGTCGGGCGCGGTTGACGTCGAACTCCTCGGCGGGCAGGGCGGCCAGGGCGGAGACGGTGGTGAAAAGCAGGGTCAGACAGGCGAACAGGAGCTTTTTCATGGGGAACGGCATGGGGGGGTCCTTGCGTGCGAGGAACCGGAGTCGAAGGTCCGATTCAAGAGTTGGTGCGCGGTTATTCATTGCGACATATGCATAAAAGATTACCACGATCGTGGTGATTGCGGTCAAGGGGTAAGCTTCGGTTTCCTGGGCTTTTTCCTGCAAATCGCGAATTTCCCCCCGAAAGTGCCGCATGAACGGCATAAACCGCTGTTTTGCAGTTGCGGGAAAAATGGGTCCGTGTTAGTTTGTGTTCATGTATACGGCATCGGGGCTGGTTCTTGTGCCAACCATACGCCTTCCGGATCGGGGGCAAGCGACGAGGAGATGACGGGGATGCACCAACAAAAGTTGA
>CALJLX010000256.1 GCA_937982495.1 uncultured Desulfuromonas sp. | reverse complement strand
TCGTGGTGGCTCCCTCGCTCAACGAGTTTTCCGTCTATGTCATGCGCGATCCCGGCTTCCTCTGCTTCTTCGCCTGGGCGATTTTTTTTGCCTTGCGGGCGGTAGAAGAAGAAAATATCCGGGCCTTTTTTCTTTCCCTGGTATTTGCTTTTATCGCCTTTCTTTTTCGTATCGAAGCTTTTTTTCTGCCCTTTCTGCTGGTCCTGTTCATTTGTTTTCAGGCCTTATTTCGACGGAAATGGCGCACACGTTTCATTAAAAAAGTCGGCCTTTTTCTGCTTTTATCTTTATTGACCGGCGTTTTGGCCGGGTGGGCTTTTTCTGATCGGATATTTCGCTTTAATCGATTGGGCGTGATTGTTTCCATGATGAAAATGCCTCTGAACAAGGGTGTTTTCGGCTACGATCCTCGGGTTCAAGAGGAACTGCGCAAGATGGAAAAAGTCATACCGATGGGCGCGGTCGATAACGATTTCGCTGAAATTGCCCGGGAAAACATCCGGCTGATCTACTTCATCGGGCTCTTGGCCAATGTGAAGAAGGTTTTGTATCCCGCGTTTTTCGTCGCCTGTCTGGCGGGGTTGGTGTTGTTTCGCAAATACCGGAACGCCCATGGCCTTTTCCTCTGGCTGACGGCCTCGTATCTTTTGGTTCTGTATCTTTATCTTTTGCACCGTGGTTTTATTGAGACCCGTTACGTCTATGTGCCGGTTTTTCTCCTGCTCCCCTGGGTGGGTTTTGGAATCGAGCGGATCCTGACGCGGCTGAACAGAATTAACCGCTTGCCGCGATTTGCCCCGTTGTTGCTGGTGTCCGTTCTCTTTCTGGTGCCCGGCGTCGAGTCCGCAACCGAAGTAAAGCGACAGTTGATTTCGGCCAAAGAGGCCGGATTATGGCTCGCCGTCCGGCCGGAGATCAACGTCGGAACTTTGATCGCCAACCAGCGAGAGATTGCCTTTTATGCCGGGCGGGGCATGTCGTTCGTTTCAACCAGTTCCACCGACTCGGAGCATCTGGCCCAACTGGCCCAAAAACGACAGGCACAACTTATCAGCGTCCTCCGAGACCGTGGCGCGGAGCCGGTAGAGTTGCGCATCGAGAATTTCGTTCAGGTGGAAAAATTCTCCGATAAGCGATATGAAACCATTATTTTTAGGAAACAGGATGAGTCTTCAGGAAATTAAAGGACATTTTGCCCATTCGGTGCAAACCCTGGAACTTGCCGCCGAGGAGCTTTCGGAAACGATCGATTATTGTTGCACGGTCATGGCGGAGGCGCTGCAAAACGGCAACAAGATTCTTATCATGGGCAATGGCGGATCGGCGGCCGACTCCCAGCATTTCGCGGCCGAACTGGTGGGGCGTTTTCTGCTCGAACGCAAGGCTCTGCCGGCTATCGCCCTGAGTACCGATACGTCGATCCTGACGGCGGTGGGCAACGATTATGGTTTTGACGAGGTATTCAATCGGCAGGTGGCGGCTTTGGCGAAGTCGGGGGATGTGGTCGTCGGCATCTCCACCAGCGGCAATTCCCCCAATGTGCTCAAGGCCCTGCGCACTGCCCATGAGCTCGGGGCACGTACCGTCGGCCTGCTCGGCAAGGATGGCGGAGCGATTGGCGGCATGGTGGAAGTTAATCTGACGGTACGGGTATCGGGAACCCCTTTCGTGCAGGAAGCCCATGCCGCCATCATTCATATCCTCTGCGACCAGATCGAGAAACGGCTTTTTCCTGCGGGAACGCTAAATGCCTAAACAAACTGCTTCGGTTGTCATTCCGTCCTATAATCATCATCGCTACGTCATTCAGGCGATAGAAAGCGTTCTGGCGCAAACCTGGCCGCAGGTCGATCTGATCGTCATCGATGACGGGTCCAGCGACGGCAGCGCCGAACTGATTCAGACGTTTTGGGAGGAACGGGGCGGATTTACGTATCTGCGTCGGGAAAACCGAGGACTGATCCAGACTCTGAATCAGGGGTTGGA
>CALJLX010000255.1 GCA_937982495.1 uncultured Desulfuromonas sp. | reverse complement strand
TCCCGGCCGTTCCCCTTTCAGCAGCGCCTTGCGCAGCCAGGGGGGCGGGCTGTCGCGCAACACTTCCTGAAGTTTCGCGACGACGGTGGTGATCGGCTCCCGCTCCTTGCTCTTGATCGGATGAATCTTTTTCGCCACCAGGCGGGCGGCGGCGGGGCCGCCGATTTCCGCAACATAGACCAGGGCACAGTCGGCGAGACCGGAGCAGCGGGACTCGATGCGGTCGGCCTCGTCGTCCCCTTCGGTGCGGACTTGCACCACGCCGGTGAACCCGGCTGCTTCCGGCCCGACTTCCCAGATGATGAACTGCTCGGCCCGGCCGAAGTGCTCGTCGACGTGGACCTTGTCGGTGCTGGCGAATGCCACTTTCATGGTCAATCCTTTCCGGCCCCGGGGGCCGACGATGGCGAAACGGCGGGTGCGGATCATAGTCGTCCGTGAAGGGTGAGGTGTGAGGAGATAAGGTTTTTACCTCACTCCTCACTCCTCAGTTTTTTATCTCATCATCTCGAACCACTGATTCTCGCAGGTCTCGTCCTTGATATCGAGGAACTTGTTGGCGATCATGGTCAGCATGTTCACCGCCCCCTGGTAGCCGATGACCGGCGAACGGTGCAGGTTGACCCGGTCGATGATCGGGAAGCCGATGCGGAAGAGGGGGATGTTGGCGTCGCGCGCCGCCCATTTGGCGTGGGTGTCGCCGATGATGCCGTCGACGGGGTCGGTCATCAGCAGGCTGCGCAGGTGCCAGAGATCCTTGTTGATGTAGACCTTGCCGGTCGCGCCGAAGGGGGAACTCGCCAAGAGCGCTTTCATCTCCTTCTCGAACTTCTTGGTGCTGCGCGAGCAGAGCACATGGTAGGGAATCGCCCCCATCTCCAGCAGGAAGGAGACGATGCCGAGCAGGTAGTCGGGATCGCCGGCGACGGCGAACTTTTTGCCGTGCAGGTACTGGTGGGCGTCGGTCATGGCGTCGACGGCCCGGCCCCGTTCGGCTTTAAGTTCCTCGGGAACCGGCTTGCCGAAGAGTTCGGCGAGCTTCATCAGGAATTCGTCGGTCTTCTGGATGCCGAAGGGCATGGGCATCACGACCTTCTCCCCGCTGTATTCATCCTCGATCCACTTCATGGTGTTGACGGTGGAATACTTCTGCAGGGCGAGGGTGACCTTGCCGTTGATCGACTCGGCGGCGTCTTCGAGCTTGGTGCCGCCGGGATAGAGGCGGTAATGACCGTCGCAGGGGGAGTCGAAGACATCGGAAATATCCGCCAGCACCGTATGGGGAATGCCGAAGAGTTCGAGGATGCGCTTGTATTCGCGGATGTTGGCGGTATTGCCGTCGAAGCCGGGAATCAGGTTGAGCTTGCCGGTGCATTTCCCGTCGATCTTCTGTCCGGCGGTCAGGGTTTCGAGGATGCTCTTGAGCATGGCATCGTAACCGTGGATATGGGTGCCGTTGAAGCTCGGGGTGTTGGCGTAGGGAATCGGCAGATCCTCGGGCACATGCCCTTTCAGCCGGGCGTTTTTGATGAAGGCGGTGAGGTCGTCGCCGATGACCTCGGGCATGCAGGTGGTGTAGATCGCCAGCATCTTTGGCTTGTACAGGGCGTAGGCGTTCTCCAGCCCCTCGAAGAGGTTGTTCTGGCCGCCGAAGACGGCGCCGTCCTCGGTCATGGCGTCGCAGGTGGCGGCGGCCGGTTCGCGGAAATGGCGGCTGAAGGTGCTGCGGAAGTAGGAGGCGCAACCCTGCGAGCCGTGCACGAAGGGGAGGCACCCTTCAAAGGCGGTGGCCACCATCTGCGCGCCCAGCGGCTGGCAGGCGTGGGCCGGATTGACCACCAGGGCCTCGCGGGCGAAGTTCTTCTCTTTGTACTCTTCGGTATTGATCCAGTCCTTGACCCGCTCGATCTCTTCCAGCGGGGTTTCGGTCACTATTTTCACGGCGGCTTCAGCGCTCATGGCATTACTCCTAATTTAAGATCTAAAAGCAGCCTCGCGCTCGCTCCTTTCAGTCGCTAGGGCACGCGGAGGGCACAGAGAAACCTGAAAAAAGAGGGATTTCCCTCTGTGATCTCTGTGAACTCAAGTGAGCAAAGCGAACGGGCGAGAGGCGCTTTTGAGTTAGAACGGCGACTTCACCAGCTTCCAGGTCGGCGAGTTGATCGCCATGTCGATATCGCGGGCGAAGATCTTGAAGCCTTCGTAGCCGTGATAGGGGCCCGAGTAGTCCCAGCTGTGCATCTGCCGGAAGGGGATGCCGGCCTTCTGAAAGACGTACTTCTCCTTGATGCCGCTGCCGACCAGGTCGGGTTTGAGCTCTTCGACGAACTTCTCCAGTTCGAACTCGGAAACGTCGTCGTAGATCAGGGTGCCATTGGCCATTTCCGGCGAGGTGCGGTCGTAGTCGTCTTGGTGGGCGAACTCGTAGCCCGCGCCGGTGATTTGGATGCCGAGATCCTCGTAGGCGCCGATGGTGTGCCGGGGGCGCAGGCCGCCGACGAAGAGCATGGCGGTCTTGCCGTTCAAGCGCGGTTTGTATTCATCGAGCACCGCCTGCATCATCGGCTGGTATTTGGCGATGACCGCTTCCGCCTTCTCCTGGATGCTCTCGTCGAAGCGCCCGGCGATGGCGCGCAGGCTCTCGGCGATCTTGGTCGGGCCGAAGAAGTTGTACTCCAGCCAGGGGATGCCCCATTTCTCTTCCATGACCTTGCACATGTAGTTCATCGAGCGGTAGCAGTGAATCAGGTTGAGCTTGACCTGATGAGTGGCGCCGATCTTCTCCACTTCGCCGTCGCCGGTCCAGACGCTCTTGACGTTCAGGCCAATTTCTTCAAGGATCGGCTTGGCCGCCCAGACGTCGCCGCCGATGTTGTAGTCGCCGATCAGCGCCACGTCGTAGGGACCGACCGGATCGGGAAACTCGAACTTGCCGATGATGTGGTCGCGGATCGAGTCGTTGGAGATGTGATGCCCCAGGGACTGGCTGACGCCGCGGAATCCTTCACAGTTGCAGGGGACGACCAGCTTCTCGAGTTGTTCCTCCATCTTCTTGGCGACGGCGTTGATGTCGTCGCCGATCAGGCCGACCGGGCACTCGGACAGGACCGAAAAGCCCTTGGCCAGGGGAAAAAGCTCGTTGGCTTCGTTCAGCAGTTTCTCCAGCTTCTTATCGCCGCCGTAAACGATGTCCTTCTCCTGAAAGTCCGAGGTGAAGTCCATGGGGAAGGAGGTCACGCCAGGGATCCCCTGCATGAGGTTGCGCCGCGTCCCCCAACTGTAGACGCCGCAGCCGATGGGGCCGTGGGAGATGTGAACCATGTCGCGGATCGGCCCCCAGACCACCCCCTTGGCTCCGGCGTAGGCGCAACCACGCTGGCTCATGACGCCGGGGACGACCTTGCGGTTCGATTTGACCGCGCAGCAAGTCGCGGTCGGTTCGTTGGCGCCGAGATGGGGCGCCCGTTTGTTCCGGGCCTTCTCCGGCATCTCGGCAAGGGTTTCCGCGATCAGTTTTTCGGTGCGTTCCTTGGTAATGCCCGGAATGGGCGCTCGCTCGTGTCTATCGTCGCCTTGGTACATATCGGCTCCTTAATGGGTCGTTGTTTCATGATTCCGTAGGGGCAAGGCATGCCTTGCCCAGGGCGACGCATGCGTCGCCCCTACGCATTTTCCGCCAGGCCGACGACGGTTTCGTCCTCGGCTTCCATGATGCCGAATTCCATCAGCAGCTCTTCGAGCTCCTCCATCTCCAGCGGGGTGGGGACGACGAACATCTTGTTGTCGGCGATTTTCTGGGCCAGTTGCCGGTACTCCTCGGCCTGCTTGTGCTCCGGGGAGTATTCGATCACGGTCATCCGCCGCAGTTCGGCGCGCTGCACCTGATTGTCGCGGGGGACGAAGTGGATCATCTGGGTACCGAGGCGCTTGGCCAGGGCCTCGATCAGATCAGCCTCGCGGTCGGTGTTGCGGCTGTTGCAGATCAGGCCGCCGAGGCGCACGCTGCCGCTGGAAGCGTACTTGACGATCCCCTTGCAGATGTTGTTGGCGGCGTACATGGCCATCATCTCGCCGGAGACGACGATGTAGATCTCTTGGGCTTTGTTTTCGCGGATCGGCATGGCGAAGCCGCCGCAGACGACGTCGCCGAGGACATCGTAGAAAACGAAGTCGAGGTCGGGGGTGTAGGCGCCTTCTTCTTCGAGAAAGTTGATGGCGGTGATGACGCCGCGCCCGGCGCAGCCGACCCCCGGCTCGGGGCCGCCCGACTCGACGCATTTGACGTCGCCGTAGCCCCACTTGAGAACGTCTTCCAGTTCCAGATCCTCGACGGTGCCGAGTTCACGTACTTTGTCCATGACCGTGGCTTGCGCCTTGGCATGGAGGATCAAGCGGGTCGAGTCGGCCTTCGGGTCGCAGCCGATGATCATGACCTTGTTGCCGAGGGCGGCCAGCCCCGCCACGGTGTTCTGGGTGGTGGTCGACTTGCCGATGCCGCCTTTGCCGTAGATCGCGATCTGCCGGAGTTTTTTTTCTGCCATGGGTTGATTCCTTTCCTGCGCGGATTGAATGGTTGCGAACAGTCTGTGCGGCGCCCTTGGTTCGACCTCTGCCGGTCGTTTGCCTGGGAACCCCGCCCAATCGGTCCGCAATCGGTTTCTGACGGAAAACGCCCCATCCGGACCGTCCGGATGGGGCGTCATCGCCCGTGCGCGGCCGCCATGGCCACGGGTAAATCTGTCGTTTGAAAACGAAAAAAGCCCAGGGGAGAAATCCCCCGGGCGCCTTTGCCATCCTTACTTCGGCACCGCGTCGTGCCGTTTGACCTACTTCTTAGCAGAGACCGTGCCAATCAGTATTTATGAGTAAAAACAGGTATCTGAAGACATTTAAAACATCTTAATCATTTTTATGAGCTATCTTTTGCCTGATAATTAAGCACTCTCTGCCCGGTGCTCAGGCAATTTTCCCGAGGGTGGATGATCCGATTAAGCCGCGATCCGCGAACGCCACCAGGGCGAAATCCGGATCAGGCTTTCGGCGGCCGTTTCGACTTCCCGGCGTATCCGCCCATCGAGCTTGCGCACCCAGGTTTCGGGAATCGATTGTCGACCGTAATGGGCGCCGGCGAGCATACCGGCGATGGCGCCGGTGGTGTCGGCGTCGCCGCCCTGATTGACCACGGCGATCAGGCATTCTTCAAAGGTGGCGGTGGTGAAAAAGTAGTGAAAGACGGTGCGCAGGGTATCGACGACATACCCCGAAGCCTGGCCGTTGTACGGGTTGAAACGGAAGTTGGGGTGTTTCCCCGCAAGGTCGCGGGTTAGTTCATGCAGGGCCGGGGCGTCGGCGCCGAGCAGCGCCCGGTGCAGCATGCGGCCGAGGCAGAGGCAAGCGCTGTCGGAAAGGGGATGATGATGGGTGAGGCGGGCTTGTTCGAGGGCGCGGCGGCCTAGCCCTTCGTCGTCCCCCAGGGTGAAGAGGGCGACCGGTGCCATGCGCATGACCGCGCCGTTGCCGGCGTCCCATTCGTTGCAGGGGGCTTCGAGGACGCCGTTGAGCAGGTAGTTGCGGATGCCCTTGCGGCAGGTGGAGCCGATATCGATCGGTTTGCCTTTCATCCAGGCGACGAAGTTGTCGGCGATGCCGGTGAGATCCCAACCTTTCGCGGTAATGAGGGCGCGGGCGATGCACAGGGACATTTCCGTGTCGTCGGTCACCTGACCCGGTTTCAGGCCGAGCCAGCCGCCGCCGCGCATCTTGCGATGGACGCCGTATTGGGCCTGGATTTCCCTTGGGGTCATGAACTCGGTGGTCGCCCCCAGGGCGTCGCCGACGGCCAGGCCGAGAAAGGCCCCCCGGGCCCGATCAATAACGTCCGTGCGCGCCGCGGAAACGTGCATTGTTTGCCTTTTCCCGAGGCTTGTCAGCCGCCGGTTAAAACATCGATTTCGTATTCGCCGCCGATCACCAGCAGTTCTCCCTCGCCGTGCAGCAGCGAAGTCGGCAGCAGATCCCCGCGAAAGACGACTTTCGCCAGCGGCACTTCGGCGCGCAGCACCTTGCTGCCGAATTCCCAGGCCCGCTCGAAGTCGTCGGTGAAGGAGTTGAGATTGTTCAGGCGCAGCAGATAACGACGGCGACCGAGTTCTTCGAGGATCAGGTGCTCGTCGAAGTCGTTGATGCCGCGATAAAGAGTGAACTGGTGGCGAGAGGGGTAGCGCCGGGCCAGCTCGTACTGGACGAATTCGTAAAGAACATCGAGCTGGTTGTTGATGGCGCTGGTCCGGGCCGAGCCCTGCATGCGGTCGACCAGATAGCGGAAATAGGCCTCGCCGTGGATGTCGTGGATCGTTTCGCGATGAAAGGTCGGCGGCAGGCCGAAGCGGCTTTCCACCCAGCCCTTGAGTACCGCCCCCTCCCGGGAGTTGGCGTCGAACATCCAGCCGCGTAGGAAGCGAAGATAGCTGTTTTTCAGACTCTTGCGCGCCGAGACCGTGGCTTCGCCGGCCCATTGATGGAGTTGGAAGGTGACATCCATATAATCGTGAAAATAGCCGCCGCGCCCGACGGGGTCGGCGAGTTCGTCCAGATGGGCGAAGAGCCGGCGATTGGCCCGGCGCACTCCCTGGATCTCCAGCCGTTGCGGGTGACGATTGAAATGGCGCGAGGCGATGGCCCAGGGCGGCAGGTTGCAGAGATTGAAGGAAGCGGAGAGCATCGCCGCTCAATCTTCCATCAACAGAATCGCCTCGGCGACTTCCCTCAGGGTTTTGCGCTTGTCCATGGAGAGTTTCTGCATGCGCCGGTAGGCGTCGGGCTCGGACAGACCCTGTTTGGTCAGCAGCCCTTTGGCCCGTTCGATGAGCTTGCGTGCTTCGAGATTTTCCGTCAGGCGCGCTACCTCCTGCCGTAGACCGGAAATTTCCTCGAAATGGTGCAAGGTCAGTCGGATGACGGCAATCATCTGGGCCGCCGAGAAAGGTTTGAGCACCAGATTTAAAATCCCCGCCGCCCGGGCGCGATCGAAATCGACCGGAGTGTGTGCCTCCGCCAGGAGGATGATGGGAACCGAATGACGTTTGCTTATTTTTTCAGCGGCAGTGATGCCATCCCAGGCATTCAGCGCGGCATCCAGAAGGATGAGCCGCGGCTTTCGCGCCAGGGCGAGGTCGACCGCCCGGGGGCCGTCGTCAACTTCGAGGATTTCGTCAAATCCGTGGTTTTTCAATATTTCCGATAAGGTATGGCGGAGCTGGGGATGCTCGTCGGCGATCAGGGCAAGATTCATGAACAGGCTCCTCCAGGGTGGGGATAGGGGGCAGGGTGTCCGCGACCTGTCCATTCTGCATAAGGAGTGCCGGGATCGAATGGCGAGGGGATGAAGGAAAGCGCTGTCCTCTTTCGACAGAACGGACGGCAAACGATCATATCGGTCAAAAACAGTCAGCTTTCGCCTTTGTCGAAAAAATCGTTCGATGCATTAAAAAGGCTTTCCGGGTCGCGGATTTGTGTTATAAATTTAAAAAATTTTCGGGAGGTCGCGCCATGATGATTCGAGTCGTCTATCACGATGGTCGCTATGACATGGTTAAGCGCTGGGCGTTTGAAACCCTGCTGGCTCAACGTAAAATCCAAGGGTTTCGCCGTGCCGACGGCTGGGTTCGGATTGATCGGGATCCCCTGCGCGGCTCCCGTCAGGGGGGGGACTATCAGGGAGAAGATCGTCGGGTTCCGGTCGAACATCCGGCGGTTATGGATATGTGACCGTTCCCGGGCAAAGAAGCTTTTTCCTGCGGCGGGGGAGGAATTCCTTCCCCCGCCGTTTTTTAATCCTTCTTTTTTTCTTCCTGCCGTCGGACAATAATCTCGGCAAGTTAAGGCTTTATCCCATCTCTGGATCATTTTAGGGGTTGTCAGGAGAGTCCGGGCTTTGCTATAACTGCAAGGTCTTGATGAGAGGCTTGCTCCAAAAATTTCCGAAAAGAGAGATATTTTGCCGATGTCCGATGTCCTGTTGCCTGGGTTTCCAAACAACAGTATTTCGCGCCGCACTTTGCTAAAATCTGGTTTGATCCTCCTGGCCGGCGCGGCGTTACCCACCGAGGCCCTGGCCCGACTGGCCCAAAAGTCCCTGCCCGAACGTTCCCTTTCCTTTTACAACACCCACACCGGCGAACAACTCAAGCGCGTGGTTTATTGGGCGAACGGTCGCTACGTTCCCGAGCATTTGCGGCAGATCAACCGTATTCTGCGCGATCACCGCACCGATGAAGTCCGCAAGATCGACGTCGAACTTCTGGATATGCTCTTTACCGTGCAGAACCGTCTACAGGTCCGGGAGCCGCTGCATATCATCTCCGGCTACCGCTCCCAGCAGAGCAACGCCCAGTTGCGCAAGAAGTCGAAGGGGGTGGCCAAAAAAAGTCTGCATACCAAGGGCCAGGCCATCGACTTCCGCATTCCCGGCCGGGAATTGCGTGACGTGCGTAAAGTCGCCCTGGCCATGAAGCAGGGGGGCGTCGGCTTCTATCCCGGCTCGGAATTCGTCCACATCGATACCGGGCCCTTCCGTTCCTGGTAGTTCATCACCATCAAAGATACAAAGCCCGCGCCGGTGACCGACGCGGGCTTTTCTTTTTTCTGCCCGGAGATTTCACGGGCGCCGGGCGACGATCCCGGCGAGACTGCCCCCCTTGCTCGACGGCTCCAGTCCCTCCTCGTGCAGCAGAATGTCCCATCCCTTGAAAATTTTCGGCAGTTCTCCCGGCGCGAGGACAAACTCGGGGTGCCGGGGACGGCCGGGAAAGTCCCCGGCGGAACTGAAGGTGCGCGCCACCAGCACGCCGCCGGGACGCAGACAGGCCATCAGCGCCGGGAAGAGTGGACGATGCAGATAAAAAAAGTCGATGGCCAGATCGAAGGTCGAGAGGGACAGGGCGGGAGCCGCTTCCAGGTCGAGGCAGTGGGTCGTGATGGCCAGCCCCCGTTCCTCGGCGGCGGCGCGTAGTTGGGCAAGCCCTTCCGCGGAATGATCGACGGCGGTCACCCGATGGCCCCGTTCGGCCAGAAAGAGGCTGTTGCGTCCCCGACCGCAGGCGACATCGAGAGTCGCGCCGACCGGAAGCAGCGGAAGAATCCTGACCAGCCAGGGATCGGGGGTGGCCGGTTCGCCGTTTTTGTCCCGCCAGCGGGCGTCCCAGTCGACCGGCGCGACCTTTCCGGAAAGGGCATTTTCTGTGGGATCGGTGGGGTTCACGGGTCTCAACGGATGTAGGCCTCGGTCACGTAGCGGCGCATCATGACGTGGGTGTTGAAATAGTAGGCATTCTTGCCGATGGCGTTCTTCATGACCCGGATCCACCCCGGGCGATCCCCGTAATAGAGGGGGAGAATGATCTTTTCCAGCTTGTTGTAGAGATCTTCCAGATCCTCGGCGCCGTGATTCTCCGTCACCGAGGTCTCCGTGGCCGGTGGGCCGATGGACCAGCCGGTGACTCCTTCGATATGCCCTTCGATCCACCAGCCGTCGAGGATGCTGAAATTGGGGACGCCGTTGAGCGCCGCTTTCATGCCGCTGGTGCCCGAGGCTTCGAGGGGGCGGATCGGGGTGTTGAGCCAGAGATCGACGCCGGGGATGAGCTGGTAGGCCACCTCCATGTTGTAATCGGGCAGATAGACGACCTCGATCTTGCCGCGCAGCTCTTCGCCGTCGCGGATGATGTGCTCGATCATGCGCTTGCCCGGTTCATCCTGGGGGTGGGCCTTGCCGCCGAAGACCAGCTGAAGTTTGCCGCCGCCGATGCGCGCAAGCCGCCCGAGGTCGCTCAAAATCAGATCCCCCCGTTTGTAGGTGGCCGAGCGGCGGGCGAAGCCGATGGTGAGCAGGTCCGGGTCGAGGCGGCGACCGGTTGTTTCCTCGATGTACTGGAAGAGAAAAGCCTTGGCGCCGCAATGGGCGTCCCAGATTTCCTCATCGGGAATGTTGTCGACCCGTACCAGCAGCTCCGGTTCGTGGGCCCAGCTGGGGATGTATTTGTTGAAAAGACTGACGAAGAAGGGCGAAGCCCAGGTGAAGGCGTGGATGCCGTTGGTGATGGCGTGAATTTCGAAACCGGGAAAGAGATTTTGCGAAATTTGCCCGTGTTTTTTCGCCACGCCGTTGACGTAGCTACTCAGGTTGAGGGCGAGCATGGTCATGTTGAGCTCGTCCGCTCCGGCCAGCTCCTTCAGCAACCCCAGCGGCACCGGTTCCCCCAGCACCCGCCGAGCCAGATCGTAGGGGAAACGGTCGTGCCCGGCCGCTACCGGGGTGTGGGTGGTGAAGACGCACTGCTCGATGACCCGATGGGTGTCCCAGGCGGCGCGTTCGTCCCAGGTGCTTTCCAGGGGATGGCGGGCGCGGTCGAGCAGCTCCAGGGTCAGGAAGGCGGCGTGACCTTCGTTCATGTGATATTTCCTGATGGTGAAGCCGAGGGCGTCGAGGAGGCGGGCGCCGCCGATGCCGAGGACAATCTCCTGCTTGAGCCGGTAGGCGAGGTCTCCACCGTAGAGATCGTCGGTGATGTGGCGGTCGGTTTCGACGTTGCCGGGGATGTCGGTGTCGAGAAAGAGTACGGGAACGATGCCGCCGGTAGGGCTCGTTACCCGGTAGAGCCAGGCCTGGACCTTGACGTCGCGGTCTTCGATGGTCACCAGGGTTTTCGCCGGCATCAGTTCCATGACCGCGCCGGGATTCCAGGGCATCGGGGCTTCGTGCTGCCGGCCCGCTTCGTCCAGGCTCTGGCGGAAATAGCCGTGGCGGCTGACCAGGGTCACCGCCACCAGCGGCAGTTTCAGATCGGCGGCGCTCTTGATGGTGTCGCCGGCGAGGACGCCGAGCCCGCCGCTGTAGGTCGGAATGTCGGAGGACAACCCGATTTCCATGGAGAAATAGGCGATGCGCGGTTCCTGGGTGAAGCGTTTCCACGTGTGCATGAATCCTCCTGGGACGGTTGGGCCACGGCCTTTATAATCCTAGCAAAAAATGTCGCCGCCGCCAGGATTTCCCAATAGTTCCGGAATGACTTTGATCTTGAAAAAGCGCCTCTGCTGTGGGAGAGTTCACGGGCGTGCCTCGCCCACCCCGATCCCGGAGCTTGCGGACCGATTCATGTATCTGGATTTTTACGGCTTTCAGGAAAAACCTTTCACCCTCACACCGAATCCCCGGTTCGTCTATCTGAGCCGGAATCATCGGGAAGTTCTCGCCCATCTGCTCTACGGGATCGAGGATGGCTGCGGTTTCATCGCCATCACCGGCGAGGTCGGCACCGGCAAGACCACGGTGCTGCGGGCGCTGCTCGAAGATCTGGACAACGACCGCTATCGCCTGGCTTTCATCTTCAATCCCAGCGTCAGCGCCCTCGATCTGCTGCGGGCGATCCAGCGGGAGTTCGCCATCGAAGGCCCGGCCGCCGAAGCCGGGGATCTGCTCCATCTGCTCAACGAATTTCTGCTGCGGCAGAGGAGGGAAGGGCGGACCGTGGTCTTGGTCATCGACGAGGCCCAGCATCTCGATCCGGCGGTGCTGGAACAGATCCGGCTCCTTTCCAACCTCGAAACCCAGACCGACAAGCTCATCCAGATCGTTCTCGTCGGCCAGCCCGAACTCGGCGCGCTGCTCAGGCGGCGCAACATGCGCCAGCTCAATCAGCGCATCAGCGTGCGCTATCATCTCGACACCATGGATCTGAAGGATACCTGCGAATATGTGCGCCATCGCCTGCGCGTCGCCGGCGGCGACGAGGAAATTTTCACCCCCGCCGCTCTCAGGAAAATCCATCGCTATTCCGGCGGGCTGCCGCGCCTCATCAATCTGGCTTGCGGGCGGGCGCTGCTTCTGGGCTATGCCCGGGAGCAGCGGATCGTCACCGCGAAGATGGCGACGGTCGCCATCCGTGAACTGAACGAACCGGGGCGGAGTTGGTGGCGGCGGCTGCGTTTCTGGGGCCGTTAAAAGATCCTTGTCGAGGTGAGGAATTTCAGCAAATACCGGTTGGGGATATAGAGATGAGTTCGATTCTGAAGGCGTTGAAAAAACTTGAAAACGAACGGCAGCAACCGCCCCTGGGGCAGTCCCCCCTGTCGCGGGAAGTTTTCGACGGGATTTCCCGGGCCGAAGTAACCAGTCGCTCCCGTTCCCCGCTTCCCCTGATCGTTCTCGCCCTGCTCCTTGCGGGAGGCGGGCTGGGGGTCTGGCTGATGCGGCAAACCCCACCGCCGGAGCGCCACATCGTCGCAGACGCGCGAACGCCGGTGCCGGTGCCGGTGCCCTCCGACTCAAAAGTGCCTTTGCCCAGTTTTTTCGCCCCCATCGCTCCGGCCCTGGTGGTCGAAGAGCCTGTCGTCCCGCTCTCGCCCAAGCTTGCGGAGTCGCTCCCGTCGGTCCCGCCCGCGGAGACTTTCGCACCGGTCGCCGAACTTTCGACCCCGACCGTGGTGGCGCCGCCGACCCCATCCCCGGTCAAGGAGCCGGTTGCGAAAGTCGCGGTGACGGCCACGGCCCCTGCCGTCGCGCCGCCAAAGGAGACGGTTTCCTCAGGGAAGATCTCCCCGGCCAAGAGCGTTGTCGTATCGGTTCCCGACGGCAAGGTAAAACCGGAAAAACCGATTGTCGCCCAGATCCCGGCTAAAAGTCCCGTCCGCTCCACCTCGACCCCGGTGGCCGTCGCTTCCCGCACCCCCGGGTGGGCTCTTCCCGGGGCCGAGAAGGCCGTTCCGCCGGAACTGCGGGTGAGTGAAATCCATTACAAACCCGCCGCCCAGGAGCGCCTGGCGGTGGTCAACGATCTGCCGGTCCTCGAAGGGGTGGACATCGACGGCGCCCGCGTCGACCGCATCTTCAAGGACCGCATCCGTTTCGTCTTCAACGGCCGTTATCTCGAAGTCAAGGTCGCGGCGCCCCAGCCCTGAATCAGTAGCCGCTCGTCCAGCTTCCTTCCCCCTCGTCCAGCCACAGGTAGTCGGCATCCTCCACCCGGGCCGAACGGCGGTCCAGGCGCCCCGGCATTTCCGGGAGGATGACCCGATAGCTCGGGTCGCCCTCCGTCAGGCGGCTGGGTATGCCGTGTTTCCAGCTGTGTCCGCTCCCCGCCAGCACCACCATCCGTCGTCCCGGATGCTCTCGCCGGTAGTCCGTCAGGTTGCGGGCCATGACCACATCCCAAAGCAGTTGCGCCTCGCAGAAGTAGAGAAAGCTGGTGCCCATGCCGCCGTGACCGCCCATGGCCTGACGGATGAACTGCATATAGTCGGGATCGACCACGCAGGGAATCGGTCCGAGGGATTCCCGGGCTTCATCGGGCAGGGAGGCCAGGCCATGGCTCGCCACCTGCTTGGTCAGTTCCCGTGAGGTGTTCAGCCCGATCAGGGGGATGCCCGCGTCCCGGGTGCCAACGAAGATCTCCCGGTAGAGGGGCCACATGCTCCAGTTTTCTTTGTAAATGGGCAGAAAAGTTTCTTCATCCAGCTCTCCCGCGCTCCAGCGATGCAGTTCCTTTTGCTGGTCGGCGCGAAACATCTCCAGACCCACGGCGATATCCAGTCCTGCCTCGTGCAGGGCGCGAATCACCGCAAGCTGGGCCTGGTGATGGCCGGCATGATTGTGCAGTTCGCCGATCAGAACCACCTCGGCGGTCTTGAGATCGTCGAGCATTTCCTCGAAGGCGATCACCTTCCGGTCGGCGAGACGCAGCAGATGGGGGTGGGCGAAGGCTTGTCCGGAAAAGCTCAGAAGAACTATTAGAAAAAGAACAAAATGTCTTGTTTTCATTTGCTATTCTCCAGATTGAAGAGATATCGCATGGGGTTTGATAACGGTGGGGAGACCCCCTTGACGCGGTTTTCGCCGGCGACAAAGGCAAGATAGCCGTACTTGCCGTAATGGGGGATTTTCCGCGCCGCCACGCGGGTGCCCTCGGCTTCGGCGGGAAGAAAGAGGGCGCAGGCTTTATCGCCCACCAAAGGATGGGGGAGGGCGACGAAAAGATCCGTCTCCGTGCGGGCGAAGCTCTGTCCGTCGAGGATGAGTCGACTTTCTTCGATCAGCGGTTCTCCCGGCCAACGGGGCCGGATCTCGGCACGTTTCGGCAGCCCGATGAAGAGCAGGTCATGCCGTCGCAGCAGCTCCGGATCGGCCTCTGTCTCGGTGATGATTTTCCCGCGCTCCTGGCGCAGGGCGCCAAGCAGGCTCAGCGCCGCCGTGCGCAGTTCCGGCGTAAGCCCTGCGGCGACGATCACCAGCAGATTGTTGGCGCCGCGGATACCGTTGACCAGCGGCGGAATCTCCTCTGGCGCGATGCGGCGAAAGAGATCCGCCTCGGGATCGATCTCCATGGAGCGGGGCGGCCAGGGGAGATCGATGCTGAAGGAGGTTTCCGCCTCGGTGGCGAGAATCACCCTCTCCTCGACGGCGTTTTCCCCGGTGAAACGGATCGGTATCGCCAGCCGGTAGGGCTTGCCCCGCTGCCGCAGGCTGCCGCTTACCCGCCAACTTCCATCCCGCTCTTCCCGGCGGATGTCTCCCCAACCCAGAACCGGCGCGTCGCTACGTTCCAGCCACTGTCGGAAAAAATCTTCCAGATCTCGACCCGACGTACCTTCGAAGGCGAGGCGCAGGTCGTCCCAGTCGGCGCCGGTGTGCATCCGCTCCGCCGCGAGCGTCCGCAGTCCCCCCCAGAACGCCTTCTCGCCGATTTCCTTGCGCAACATGTGAAAGAGCATCGCGGCTTTGCCGTAGCCGATGGCCTGGCTCGCCTTGCTCTCCCGCCGGGTGAAATCCCCGAGGGGGAAATCCTCGGCGTCGTCAACCAGGGTCGCGTAGTCGCGCAGGATATTGCGTCGGTACTCTCTGGCGGCATCCGAGGATTCCCGTTCCTTGTAGAGGTGGTCGGCGACGTAGGTGGTCAACCCTTCCGCCCAGTTGCCCCGGCTGCGGTCGACGGCGACGCCCGAACCCCACCAGCTGTGGGCGATTTCGTGGCCGAGGCTGGTCTCGACGATGAAAGGCAGGCGGATGACGCTGCCGCCGAGAAGGGTCCAGCCGGGAAAGCCGTAGCCGGTGGGGAAGAAATTTTCGACCACGGCATATTTCTCAAAGGGATAGGGGCCGAAAATTTCCTGATAGAGTTCCAGGTAGCGGCGAACCGCCGCAAGATAGGTCGCGGCCAGTTCCTGATTGCGGGGATGGAAATAGCCTTCGATGAGGAGGTCGCCAAAGGGTTCGCTGCTGACCACATAAGGTCCGGCGGCGAGGGCCAGGGCGCGAAGTGGATAGTCGGTGCGCCAGGTGGTGATGGAACTCTCGGCCGTTTCCTCGCTGTTAATGCGTCTGCCCGAGGTTACCGCCAGATAGCCCCTTGGCGTTTCGACCCGCACCTGGTATCGGGCCGGATGTTCCAGCCACAGGGGATACCAGGCGCCGGAGAGAAAGGCGCCCCGGGTCGTGATGCTGGCGGTGACGCCGTAGCTCGGGTCTTCGTCATGGGCGGGATTACTCGGCGGCTGGTCGGAAAAAACCGCCCCGTAATCGATGCGGATCTCGGCGGGAGGGGGGGCGGGAAGATCGATGACTAGCATTTCCCCGGAACGTTTCGCGGGCAGGGGACGCCCGTCGGCGGATGCGCCGAGAAGATCGCACTGGGGCGCCAGGCGCAATAATAAGGGGTCGTCCGCGCCCTCCGGCAGCGCCAGGCGTATGGAACCGTCGAGCCGGGAGCGCTCGGGATCGAGACGGATATCCAGCACATGAAGGAGTGTTTCGGCGCGGAGGGGGAGGGCCGAGACGAGGAGCGCGCAAGCCGAGATGAGGGTGAGAAGAAGGGTTTTCATGTTTTCATTATTAACCGGAGACGATCAATTGCAACTTTTTTACTCCATTTTTTGTCGTCGAATATTCCCCTTGCTGCTGTTGAATATTCGCCAATCTATTTCTTAAGTTTTTTTCTGATAAACTCAACATGCCGTTTTATAGATGGATTTTCGTTCGGCACGAAATGTGATTAATGAGTTCCGTAAACCACCTGACACGGAGACTGGTTATGTTTCTGGAACATTTTCGCTGGTTGCTTGTTTTTGGGTTGCTGGCAACTTCAATCCCTCCGGCTCGTTCTTTCGCGACCGATGCCGATCCTCTGACGGCGCTGATCGCGGAGGCCCTGGCCAACAATCCCGAAGTCCATGCCTCCCAGGCGCGCTGGGATCTCTTCGAAAGCCGCATCGCCCAAGCTGGAGCCTTGGAAGACCCGATGCTGATGCTGCGCATCGACAACGGCTTGCTGCGCGATCCCCTGAGTTTCGACCGGGACAGCGCCACCGCCAAGGTCATCGGCATCAGCCAGGCTTTGCCCTTTTACGGTAAACGGGAATTGCGCCGACAGAGTGCCGAACTCGACGTACAAAGTTCCCATTTGGATACAGAGGAACGCAAGCTGAATCTGCGGCGCATGGTGAGCGAGACCTGGTACCGGCTGTTTCTGGTGGATAGGTCGTTGGCACTGCTCGATGAGAGTATCGCTACCCTCGACGATCTCAACCGTTTCGCCGAAACCCTCTACGGGGTCGGTCAGGGGGGGCAGCAGGATGTTCTGCTGGGGCAGGTCCGACGCTCGAAAATGGAGGATGAGCGGCTGGAGCTGCGTCGGCAACGCCGGTCGCTGGCGGCCACCTTGAACATTCTTTTGAATCGGGAAGCGGATAACGAGCTGCCGTCCGTGATCGAGGTAACTTTAAAACCGGTGGTTCTTGGGCTGGTCGAACTGGAGAGTCTGGCGGAAAAACATCAACCGCAACTGCGGGGACTGACGCTTCAGGAGGAAAAATCCGAAGTGGGGCGAAAACTGGCGGAAAAGGAATTCTATCCCGATGTGACCGTCGCCCTGGAATACATGCAGCGCGACCCTTCCGAGATGGACAAGGAAGGTTACGACATGTATTCGGCGGGATTGACCTTCAATCTGCCGGTCTTCAGGGAGCGGCGGCGGGCGATGCTGGCCGAGGCCGAGGCGGAAGGCCGGATGGCCCGACAGGAACGGGCGATGATCCAAAACCAGATTCGCCTGACCCTGGCCGACGCCCTGGCGCGCCTGGATCGTCTGGGGAAAAGAGCCGAACTCTATAGCGCCGGGCTGATCCCCCAGGCCGAGCAATCTCTCGAAGCCTCTCTGGCCGCCTATCGTGCCGGACGGGCTGAATACATGACGGTGCTCGACAGTCAGATGAGCCTGTTCGAATACAATCGGGACTATTTCGAGGCGATCACCGAACACCAGATGCAGCGAGCTCTGATCGAGGAGGCCGTCGGCACGGTTCTCCCTGACGTAACTACCGACAAGGAACAGCCATGAAACATTCTGGACTGATCTCAAAATTTTTGATTCTGATCGCCCTGCTGGCGGCCTTGGGCGGCGGCTATTATTGGGGGAGCTTTCGCCACATCGGCCATGACGACCATGCCGGCGAGGGCACAGAGGCCAAGACTCAATACACCTGCGGTATGCACCCCTTCATCATTCAGGACGAGCCGGGCCTCTGCCCGATCTGCAACATGCAGCTGACTCCGCTCAAGGGCGGTGCGGCGGCGGGGACGGCGCCGGCCGAACGGCAGGTCAAGCACTGGGTCTCGCCCATGGACCCGACCTATGTGCGCGACACACCGGGGCAGGATGCCATGGGCCACGATCTGGTGCCGGTCTACGAGGGGGGCACGGCGGGGAGTGTTCAGATCGATCCCATAACCACCCAGAACATGGGGGTTCGTACCGAAACAGTGCGCCGGGCCGCCTTGGCCCGGACCGTCCGTACCGTCGGCCTGGTCGCCTTCGATGAACCCCGGCAGTATTCCATCAACAGCAAGAGCGACGGCTGGGTCGAACGGCTGCATGTCAATCAGGAAGGGCAGCCGGTAAAAAAAGGGCAGCCGCTCATGGAAATCTACAGCCCGGAACTGGTGGCGGCTCAGCAGGAATATCTTCTGGCCTTGCGCGGTTATCAGCGCCTCGCCGACAGCAGCCTGCCGCAGGTCGCCGACAATGCCCGACGGTTGCTGGAGGCCTCTCGTACCCGCCTCCGTTATTGGGACATCAGCGAAAAGCAGATTACTGCCCTGGAGCAGAGCGGCGAAGTTCGCAAGACCCTGACCCTCTACAGCCCCCAGGGGGGGGTGGTGACGATGAAGAAGGTGCTTGAAGGGATGCGGGTGATGGCCGGCGAAGAGTTGTTGCAGATCGCCGATCTCTCCCGGGTCTGGGTCAATGCCGATATCTACGAATATGAGTTGCCTTGGGTCAAGGTCGGGCAAACCGCCCGGGTGGAACTGCCCTTCGCTCCCGATCAGGTTCTGAGCGGGAAAATCACCTACATTTATCCCTTTGTCCAGAACGAAACCCGGACCGTCAAGGCGCGCATCGAATTTCCCAACCCGGGACTCGCCCTCAAGCCGGAGATGTACGCCAACGTGCTCATCGACACGGCGGCCGTTCCCGACGCCCTGGCCGTTCCCGAGCATGCGGTGCTCAAGTCGGGCAAGGGGCAAACGGTCTTCGTCGCCCTGGGCGACGGGAAATTCGAACCCCGCGCCGTCGTGACCGGCGTGACCAATGACGAAGGGCTGGTGCAGATTCTCTCCGGTCTCAAGGACGGGGAACAGGTGGTGACCTCGGCCCAGTTCATGCTCGATTCGGAAAGCAAGCTGCGCGAGGCGATCGAGAAGATGCTGGCGCCGAAGGCTGAGATGCCGGCAGCTGCGGAAGCCAAGGATAATCTGGACGATCTGTTCAATTAACCGTGTCCCGTGAGGAGTGAGGTGTGAGGCGGATTTAACCAGGATCTGGTTTTCCCCTTCACTCCTTACGCCTCACCCCTCACCGTACAAGGTTCCGATATGCTCGAAAAAATCATCGACTGGTCGATGCACAACAAGTTCATGGTGATTCTGGCGACGGTCTTTCTCATCGTCTTCGGCATCTATTCCCTGAAAAACATCCCCATCGACGCCATCCCCGACCTCTCCGACGTGCAGGTGATCGTCTTTACCGAATACCCGGGGCAGGCACCGCAGGTGGTGGAGGATCAGGTCACCTATCCCCTGACCACCCAGATGCTGGCAGTGCCCGGCGCCAAGGTGGTGCGCGGCTACTCCTTCTTCGGCTACTCCTTCGTCTACATCATCTTCGAGGACGGCACCGACATCTACTGGGCTCGTTCCCGGGTGCTGGAATATCTCAATTATGTGTCCGGGCGGCTCCCCCAAGGGGTCACGCCGACCCTCGGTCCCGACGCCACCGGGGTCGGCTGGGTTTTCGAATACGCCCTGGTCAGCGACCGTCACAACCTGCAGGAGCTGCGGGCCATCCAGGACTGGTTTCTGCGCTACGAGCTGACTTCCGTGGAGGGCGTGGCCGAAGTCGCCAGCCTCGGCGGTTTCGTCAAGCAGTATCAGGTGGCGGTCGATCCGAACCGGCTGCTGGCCTACGGCATGTCCCTGCCGATGGTCGAAATGGCGATCAAGAACAGCAATCTCGATGTCGGCGGCGGCGCCATCGAAATGGCCGAGACCGAGTTCGTGGTGCGCAGTCGCGGCTATATCCAGTCGCTGGATGATTTGAAGCAGGTGGTGGTGGGAACCAACCAGCGCGGCACCCCGGTGCTGCTGCGGGATATCGCCGACGTGCGCCTGGGGCCGGAGATGCGCCGGGGGATCGCCGAACTCAACGGGGAAGGGGAGACGGTCGGCGGTATCATCGTCATGCGCTTCGGCGAAAATGCCCTGAAGACCATCGACAACGTCAAGCGCAAGCTGCAGGAGCTCAAGGCGGGGCTGCCGGAAGGGGTCGAGATCGTCCCCGTCTACGACCGCTCCGGGCTGATTCTGCGCGCCACCTCCAACTTGCAGGAAAAGCTGCTGGAAGAGAGCATCGTCGTCGCCCTGGTGATCATCCTCTTCCTCTTTCATCTGCCGAGCGCGGCGGTGGTGGTGCTGGCGCTGCCGGTGGCGATCCTCATGTCCTTCATCATCATGTACGCCCAGGGGATCAACGTCAACATCATGAGCCTGGGGGGGATCGCCATCGCCATCGGCACCATGGTCGACTCGGCCATCATCATGGTCGAAAATGCCCACAAGCACCTGGAAAATTACCGGGGCAAGCGCCCGCGCTCGGAAATCATCGCCCAAGCGGCCAAGGAGGTCGGGCCGACCATCTTCTTCGCGCTGCTGGTGATCACCGTCTCCTTCGCTCCGGTCTTCACCCTGCAAGAGCAGGCCGGACGCATGTTCAAGCCGCTGGCTTTCACCAAAACCTACGCCATGGCCGCCGCCGCCATCCTCTCGATCACCCTGGTGCCAGTGCTGATGGCCTGGTTCATCCGCGGCAAGATCCATTCGGAGGAACGCAATCCCATCAACCGGCTACTGATCCGCCTCTATCATCCCCTGGTTGACGGGGTGTTGCGCTGGCGCAAGACGACGCTGCTGGTGGCGGTGCTGCTGGTCCTCTCCATTGCCTATCCCCTCTCCAAGATGGGGACCGAATTCATGCCGCCTCTGTACGAGGGGGATCTGCTCTACATGCCGACCACCCTGCCAGGGCTGTCGGTGACCAAGGCCAAGGAGGTGCTGCAGCAGACCGACCGCATCATCCGCCAGTTTCCCGAGGTGCATCACGTCTTCGGCAAGATCGGCCGGGCCGAAACCGCCACCGATCCGGCGCCGATGATGATGATCGAAACGACGATCATGCTCAAACCGGAAGAGGAGTGGCGGCAGGTGCCCACCCACCGTTTTTACAGCGGTTGGCCCGAGTGGAGCGAGTTCCTCAAAGTTCCCCTGCGCTGGGCCTGGCCCGAGATGGCGCGTATCTCTCCCGAGCAACTCATCGACGAGCTCAACGCCGCCATCCAGTTCCCGGGGCTGACCAATGCCTGGACCATGCCGATCAAGACCCGCATCGACATGCTCTCCACCGGCATCAAGACCCCGGTTGGCATCAAGGTCATGGGGCCGGATCTGGAAGTGCTCGGCCGCCTCGGTGAGGAGATCGAGGCCCTGGTGCGGCCCCTGCCGGGGACCCTTTCGGCCATCGCCGAGCGCTCGGTGGGCGGCTCCTACCTCGATCTGGAAATCGACCGCCTCGCCGCCGCCCGCTACGGCATTCAGGTCGGCGATATCCAGTCCGTCATTCAGGCGGCCCTCGGCGGCATGACCGTGACCGAGACCGTCGAGGGGCTGGAGCGCTATCCGGTGAGCCTGCGCTACGACCGGGATTTCCGCAGCGACCTCCCGGCGCTTAAGCGGGTGCTGGTTCCGGCCCCGAACGGCGCCCAGATCCCCCTTGAACAGCTGGCGACCTTCAGCATCCGCAACGATCCCGACAGCATCAAGAGCGAGAACGCCCGCCGTACCGCCTGGGTTTATGTCGATATCAAGGGGATCGACGTCGGCACCTACGTCAAGACCGCGCAACAGACGGTGGCCGACCATATCAAGCTCCCCGCCGGTTACAGCATCGTCTGGAGCGGCCAGTACGAGTACATCGAGTCGACTCGCGCCCGGCTGCTGCTCATCGTCCCCCTGACGCTGGTGATCATCTTCGTCATCATCTATCTGAGCACCCGCTCGGCGGTGAAAACGGCCATCGTCTTTCTCGCCGTCCCCTTCTCCCTGGTCGGGGCCTTCTGGCTGCTCTATCTGCTCGATTACAATCTATCCATCGGCGTCTGGGTGGGACTCATCGCCCTGGCCGGACTCGATGCCGAAACCGGCGTGGTCATGCTGCTCTACCTCGACCTGGCCCACAAGCGCTGGACGGAAGAGGGGCGCATGCTCACCCGCGGCGACCTGGTCCAGGCGGTGCACCACGGCGCCGTCAAGCGCATTCGGCCCAAGGTCATGACGGTGGTGACCATCATCGTCGGCCTGTTCCCCATCATGTGGAGCACCGGCGCCGGGGCCGACGTCATGAAACGCATCGCCGCGCCGATGGTCGGTGGCTCGATCACCTCGCTGGCGCTGGAACTGCTGGTCTACCCGGTGATCTTCTATATCTGGAAGGGGCGGCATCTCGATCCGTCGCCGTTGCCGAGCGGCGAGGGGCCGCTTAACGAAACCTGAAAACCCATCCGGGCATGGCCCGGACTTATTAAAAAGGAGACAACATTATGAAAAAACGATGGATTTATCTGCTGTTCGGGGCTTTACTCGGGACCGCGCCGTTTACCTCCGTGGCGATGGATGACCACAAAGGGCATGCCATTGAAACTGAGACCAAGAAGGAAGCGCATGCCGGACACGCCCAGAAAAGCCATTCCGGCATGGAAATGGACGGCGAGACCCTGATGCTCGGCGAGCAGGTGGTGGAGGGGGTCGAGGCGATGGCCCACCTCAAGGATGTCAAGGCGGCGATGGCCAAGGTGGGAATGGCCCATACCCATCATCTGATGGTGGAATTCTATCGGGTCCCCGCCGGCGAGCCCATGGATCAAGGGCTGGCGGCGGTCAAGATCGTCGATCCTGCCGGGAAGGAAAGCGCCGCCCTCACTTTGGTCGGGATGGACGGCCATTTCGGCGCCGACCTGACCCTTGGCGAAAAGGGAGACTATCTTTTCAAAATCGGGACAAAATTGGCCGACGGCAAGAAACGCCAGTACGAGTTCAAATACCGGGCGGAATGATTGAAACCCCAAAAGGGCATAACAAAAGGGAGAGCCGACAAGTGGCTCCCCCTTTTGATTTTTACACTGAATTTTGGATCAATTACTTGACGTGGCACTCGGAACACTTGGTGGGGCCGGCGCCTTTTTCCTGATGGCAGCCTTTGCAAGCGGCATGGGCTTTTTCCTTGCCCATATCAAGGGCGCCGGGCTCGCCTTCACCGTGGCAGAGGGCGCAATCGAAAGCTTCGGAGTGAACCGTGTGATTGAAGGTGACCTTGCCGTAGGTATTTTCGATGACGATGTTGTCGCCGGAAGCGGCTTCGGCAACGGCAGTGGCGGTCTCGGCGACGGCCTGGGTGGCTTCGGCGGCTTTTCCCTCGACCGCGGTGGCGACTTCGGCAGCCTTTTCCTCGGTGGCGACTACCGCGCCGGCAACGGCGGCAACGCCGGCGGCGACAGCTTCTTTGCCGGCCTCGGTGGCTTCAACGGCTTTTTCTTCAACCTGAGCGGCGACTTCGCCGGCCTGTTCCGTGGTGGCCTGAACGGCGCTTTCGGTGGCAGCGGCGGCTTCAACCGCTTTCTCTTCAACCTGGGCGGCAACATCCGCAGCTTTCTCTTCTACCTTGGCACCGGCTTCAGCGGCTTTTTCAGTAACAGCCACAGCGGCGGTTTCCGCGGCTTTCTCGGGTGCCGGCGCTTGGGCTTCCTCTTTTTTGCTGCAGGCGACCAGCGACAATGACGCAACCAACAAAACGATAAGCAGGGCTGTTCTTTTCATCTACTCTCTCCTTTTTTGCAATGTTAGGGTTGATTTGCAATGGTAGGCATTCTACCATTAAATTTTTTTTGGACAACCGTTTCTTACTTCTGTTTCTTGCTTCTGCCTGGGAGGATCTTGCTTCATGGAAGTATTATCGGACGATCAGTGCTTTGTTTGCGGGTCTGCCAATCCGCAAGGACTGCATGCCAATTTTGTCGTGGATAAAGAAGGGCGCCGCGCTTCTTGCGCGATTCGTATTCCCAGCCGATTTCAGGGGTGGCAGGGGCTGGTTCATGGTGGCATCCTCGCGACCCTGCTCGATGAAGCCGGCGTATACGCCTGCCGCGCAACCGCCGAGCATTTTGTCACAGCGGAACTGACAGTCAAGTATAAATTCCCGGTTCCCGTCGAAACCGAACTTCTCGTATCCGCCGAAGTTGTTGAACAGAAACGAAAAATCTATTTTGTCCAGGCCCGTGTCGAGGCTGGCGGCAAGCTTCTGGCCGAATCCGCCTCGCGGATTTTCGAGATGACACCCAAGGTGTGAAGAATTTTTCCTTTGAGCAAAGAGAGGTTGCGCGGAAATATCCATGTCGGGGATGAAAATTTCGAAAAAAGCCGGTTTTTTTCTTGACTGCATAAGCCTTCTCTGTTAAAAACAGCATCCGTTCTTGGGGTGTCGCCAAGCGGTAAGGCAACGGACTCTGACTCCGTCATCCCTAGGTTCGAATCCTAGCACCCCAGCCAAGGATATTACAGCGGCTGCCGCTCGAAACAATTTACGCGCTCATCGTCTAGCCTGGCCTAGGACACCGGCCTTTCACGCCGGCGACAGGGGTTCGAATCCCCTTGGGCGTACCACCCTGGAGGTGGAGCTTGCCAAAAGCTCCACCTCTATTTTTTTCGAAGGAGTGTCGATTGACCGTCGAAGATGCTCAGTGGGAAGCCCGTTGCCGTCGCTGCGGTCGCTGCTGTTTCGAGAAGATCGACTACCAAGGGGTGATCTATTATACCGATACCCCCTGCGAGAAACTCGATCCGCGAACCCGGCTCTGTACCGTCTATCCCGACCGTGCCCAGGCCCGTCCCGGTTGCACCCCGCTGACGCCGGAGATCGTCAAACTCGGCGTTCTCCCCGCCGATTGTCCTTATGTGGCGGGTTTGTCGGATTACAAGGCGCCCAAGCTCTTTGGCGAAGACGAATTGCCCGATTCAGAAGGCGAATAGATTTAGATGGAAAAGGCCGGATCGCTCGATCCGGCCTTGAATCGTTTTATCCCACCTCGTTGTATTCC
>CALJLX010000254.1 GCA_937982495.1 uncultured Desulfuromonas sp. | reverse complement strand
CGGGTGCTGAAGATCGCCAAGGAACCGATCTCCCTGGAAACCCCCATCGGCGAGGAAGAGGACTCTTCACTTGGGGATTTCATCGAGGACAAGGGGGTGGTTTCCCCCCTCGAAGCGGTGATCAAGGGGAACCTTTCCGACCAGACCGCCCGCGTCTTGTCGACTCTCACCCCCCGTGAGGAAAAGGTGCTGCGCATGCGTTTCGGTATCGGCGAGAAATCGGACCATACCCTCGAAGAGGTCGGCCAGGATTTCGCCGTCACCCGCGAACGTATCCGCCAGATCGAAGCCAAGGCCTTGCGCAAACTGCGCCATCCGAGCCGGGCCAAGCGCCTCAAGAGCTTCGTGGAAAGCTGATTTTTTTCTTGACGGAAGGACACCCCGCGCCTAAACTGAATTTTCGTTTTTTGGGCCTATAGCTCAGTTGGTAGAGCCACCGGCTCATAACCGGTTGGTCCCAGGTTCGAATCCTGGTGGGCCCACCACCACAAGGGAAACGATGAGTCGACTACTCATATTTACATATCCTCAAGACTGAACACGAAGAGTGCAACGATACCAAGGTTGCACTCTTTTTTTTCCGGCACCTTATGACTTCGCAATCCACCTTTCGACTTCAAGACCTGATTGGTCTTCTGCATAAGCTCTACCCTCCTTTCCTGGCCGAGGACTGGGACAATGTCGGGTTGCAGGTGGGGGACCCGGGGATGCCGGTGGAGCGTATCCTGATCGCGCTCGACCCCAGCGAAGCCACCCTCGACGAAGCCCGGCGCCGAGGTGCCCAAGCCCTGCTCTGCCACCATCCACTGATCTTCCGCCCGCTCAAGCGCCTGACCCCACAGGACGAAACCGGGCGGATTCTCTTTCGGGCGGTGCGCGAGGGGATCGCGGTCCTCTGCGCCCACACCAACCTCGACCGCGCCCGGGACGGATTGAACGACTGGCTGGCCGCACACCTGGGCCTGATCGCGCCCCAGCCCCTGGAAACCGGCGCCCCGGGGGAGCTGCTCAAACTGGTAGTCTTCGTTCCCGCCGGTTACGAGGATCGAGTCGCCGAGGCCCTGCACCGGGCCGGGGCCGGGCATATCGGCGGTTACGACCGCTGCGCTTTCCGCGTGACCGGCACCGGCACCTTCCGTCCGGGGACCGAAAGCAAGCCCTTCATCGGCCGGACGGGGGAAAACGAAGAGGTTCGGGAAGTCCGTCTGGAAACCGTTCTGCCCCGGGAACTGGCCGCCAAGGCCCTGGAGAAAATGCGCAAGGTCCATCCTTACGAAGAAGTCGCCTTTGACCTCATCCCTCTGGCCAACAGCCGCCCGGGGATCGGCCTGGGGCGCATCGGCCGGCTGGCCACGCCCGTCGCGCTCGCCGACTTTGCCGCCCGAGTCAAGCAGGATCTTCGTTGTCGGGCTCCGCGCCTGGTCGGCGACCCGGCCGCGCCCGTCTCCAAAGTGGCGGTCTGCGGCGGCAGCGGCGCTTCACTCATTCACGAAGCGGCGCGTCAGGGAGCCGATGTCCTGGTCACCGGCGACGTGAAGTACCACGAGGCCCGTAACGCCGAAAGTCTCGGCCTGGCCCTCATCGACGCCGGACACTTCGCCACCGAGCGACTGATGGTCGACGCGTTGGCCGGACGCCTGCAACAGGCAACGCGGGAGCGACGCCTGAATCTCGTTATCGATACAGCCGAAGGGGAAGCGGATCCGTTTCAGTGGATCTGATTCCCTTTTTTCATAGACAGCGCAAAAGCCCCCAGCGGGCACAGGGGAGGATGCACGGTGCAAGACAAGATCAAACTGCTCAAAGAGTTGCAAGCCATCGACCAGGGCCTGAAAAACGTTCGCCAGGGCCGCGAAGCCCTGGAAAAGGAGCAGGCCACCTTGGGTTCGGAAACGGACCGTATCCGGGCGATGGTCGAAAACCTGGCGGCCGAGCTCGCCAAGCTCCGGGAGGAGCGCAGAACCTTACAGTTGGCCCTGGAACAGGAAGAACAGAATATCCGCCGCTCAGAAGGCCATCTGCCGGCCATCAAGACCCAGAAGGAGTATGTGGCGGTCCTCAAGGAAATCGACACCGCCAAGAAGCTCAACAAGGATCTCCAGGATCGCATTCAGGCCAAGGATGGCGAGATCGCCGCCATCACCCGCGACCGCGAGGAGAAGGAGCAGGAGCTGGCCGACCTGACGGCCAAGGTTTCCGATCGGCTCGAAGAAATCGCCCGCCGGCTTGCCGAATGCGAATCTCAGTTCGGCGCCCAGGTGCAGGATCGGGACAGCCTTTTCGATCAACTGCCGGTATCGTTGCGCAAACGCTACCAGCTGCTTTTTGAACGTCGCGGCGGTCTGGCCGTGGTCGAGGCGCGCAACGGCACCTGTTCGGGCTGCAACATGCATCTGCCGCCGCAGCTTTTCAACACCCTGTTCACCATTCAGGAAATCCAGAGTTGTCCCCATTGTAACCGCCTCCTCTATGTGACGGCGCTGATATAAGGGCCACTCTGCAAAATCACCCTGACACGGATGACATAGATGGTCGGAGAGGACCAGGCGATCGCCGCCCGCCGCGGCCTATGGCTGCGGCGGGGGGAGGAAAGTCCGGGCTCCGCAGGGCGGGATGGTCCCTAACGGGGACCGGGGGCGACCCCAGGGAAAGTGCCACAGAGAGCAGACCGCCCGTCATGGCCCAGGCCGTGACGGGTAAGGGTGAAAGGGTGAGGTAAGAGCTCACCAGATCCGGCGGTGACGGCGGATGCTAGGTAAACCCCATCCGGAGCAAGGCCTAATAGGGGAGCGCTTGAGGACGGCCCGTCCGAAGCTCCCGGGTTGGCTGCTTGAGGGCGTCGGCAACGGCGCTCCTAGAGGAATGATCGTCGCCCCGCCCAGGGTAACCGGGGCGGGGAACAGAACCCGGCTTACGGGCCTCTCCGACCATCTTTTGTTTACACCGTCGGCGGCATATCCCCTGGGATGTGCCGCCGGTTTTCGTCCCGCCCTGGCGCGATCACCCTTGATCCGGAAGATTAATCCATGACCGACCCGAGCCTCTGGCAAAACTGCCTGAGCCGCATCCGCCGCGAATTCACCGCCCTGGCCGTCTCCGAACGGGAGTGGATAGAGCGCAACCTGCAAGACATCCAGGCGCGCCAACGGCAATTGCACACCTTTTTTCAAAGGGCGAACGGAGCCCGGCACTGCGCCGCCTGCGGCGGCGCCTGCTGCGAAAAAGGGCGCTATCATCTGACCCTGGTCAACCTCCTCGGCTATCTGGCGACGGACGAGGAACCGCCGCCGCCGGATTTCACTGCCACCTGCCCCTTTCTCGCCCCCGGCGGCTGTCGCCTCGATGTGCCCCGCCGCCCCTTCAACTGCATCACCTTCAACTGCGAAGCGGTGGAAGAGGCCCTGGATGAGGCCGACCGCGCCTACTTCTACCGACTGGAAGCCCAACTGCGACTGGCCTACGAGGTCTTCGACCGGCGCTATGCGGGATCAAGCCTGCGCGGTTTGCTGATCCGCGCGGAACGTCTCGGCGATCGTCCTTTTCTTGCGCGGCCCTGACAGGCCTGTGCTACAATGAAAATCATTTTCCCCGATTCAACCATGTAATTTCAAGGAGATGGCTCCCATGGACTTGAGTTTCACCCGGACCAATAACGAAATCGATCAAATGATCGACAACCTCATGAACAAGGTCGGCGTTCACCACCCGGAAATGATCCGGGAAATGATCGTCAGCGCCCTCAAGGCCGGAGAGGAAACGGATTACCTGGCCGACCTCAAACTGATGCGCACCACCATGAAGGAAATGCGTTACACCAACAAGATCTTCGGCCCCTACCGGGACCGCAAGAAGGTCACCATCTTCGGCTCGGCCCGCACCGAGCCGAGCGAACCGATCTACCAGAAGTGCGTGACCTTCGCCCGCATGCTGGCGGAACGGGGCTACATGGTCATCACCGGCGGCGGCGGCGGCATCATGCAGGCCGGAAACGAAGGGGCCGGGGCGGAGAACTCCTTTGCCGTCAACATCCGGTTGCCCTTCGAGCAGGAAACCAACCCGGTCATGGCCAACGCCAAGAATGTGGTCACCTACAAATACTTTTTCAACCGCAAGGTCGCCTTTCTTAAAGAGGCCGACGCCGTCGCCCTCTTCCCCGGCGGCTTCGGCACCCTCGACGAAGCGATGGAAACCCTGACCCTGATGCAGACCGGAAAGAACCCGCCGGTGTCCCTGGTCCTCATCGACGACGACAAGGGGGATTACTGGGAAAACCTCTTCGACTTCATGAAAAAGACCATGCTCAAGAAGGGCCTGATTTCCGGGGAAGACTTCAGCCTTTTTTCCATCACCCGCGATCCGGTCGAGGCGGTCCGGCACATCGACGATTTCTACCGGGTCTATCATTCGAGCCGCTTTGTTCGCGACCTGCTCATCATCCGCCT
>CALJLX010000253.1 GCA_937982495.1 uncultured Desulfuromonas sp. | reverse complement strand
CGTGCTGGTTCTGGCCGGCAAGAAAGGCGAGGACAATCTCACTCTAGAAGGTTTTGCAGGTTTTGGTTACAAGAAGCCGCTTTTGGCTGTCGCGATGACCATTTTCCTCTTTTCCCTCATGGGCGTTCCGCCGATGGCTGGTTTTGTCGGCAAGTTCTATATCTTCTCTGGTGCCATCAAAGCCGGTTATATTTGGCTGGCGGTTATTGCCATGCTCAACTCGGCCGTTTCCCTCTACTACTATCTACGGGTCATGGTTTACATGTACTTTAAGGAATCTGGAGAGGACTTTGGCTGGGTGACGATGAATGTCGGCGCAATTGTCTCGATTGTGCTGGCGATTATCGGTGTTCTTTACCTCGGAATTCTGCCCGAGGGCATTATGGAAATGGCCAAATCCGCTATTTTCTGATTGTTCCTGATACGAAGCGGTTTAAAGCCCCCGGTGCGCCGGGGGCTTTTTTTTTCTCTACAAGGGTTGAAACGCGGTAAGATGCAGGAGTTTTGACCGTACCTGAGAAAACAGGAGCGAGTACCATGTCGATGCAGGACATTCGGGGCTTCGTTGATTTACTGGAGGAGTGTGGTGAATTACGCCGCATTGAGGCTTCCGTCGACGCCGATCTAGAAATCGCCGCCATAACGGAGCGTTGCTGCAAACTTCCCGGGGGGGGGCCGGCTCTCTTTTTCGAAAAGGTGAAAGGGTCCGAGATTCCCGTACTCACCAATCTCTTTGGCTCCGTCAAACGCATGGGCTGGGCCTTGTGGACCGATAATCTCGATCTGTTGGCGCAGAGAATTGCCCGGGATTTGGAAAAGATCGAAGAGGGGAGCGCAGAGGCCCGACTCGCTCACCTGATCGACACGCCGACGGGGTTGCCGCGGCTGATCAAGCAGGGCAGTTGCCAGGAGACCGTCCAGCGCGACAATGCGTCTTTTGCTCAGATTCCGGCACTGCGATCATGGCCGGGCGACGGAGGCCGTTATCTGACTCTGCCACTGGTTTTCACTAGCGAAGCAGGGACGGGACGAGGCAATTGCGGTATGAACGGGGTGCAACTTCTCG
>CALJLX010000252.1 GCA_937982495.1 uncultured Desulfuromonas sp. | reverse complement strand
GCGACATTTTCGAAAACCGTGCGGGTATTGAGCAGCTTGAAATCCTGAAAGACGATGCCCAGACGCCGCCGCAGAAAGGGGATCTGCCGGCTGCCCATGCGCGTCACATTCTGGCCGTTGATGAGGATCTGCCCCCGGGTCGGTTTTTCCGCCGCGTAGAGCAGCTTGAGCAGGGTCGATTTCCCGGCGCCGGAAGGGCCGGTGATGTAAACGAAATCGCCCTTGGGAATCTTCAGGTTGAGATCGATCAGCGCGGCCGCGTCCTTTTTGTATGACTTGCAGACATTATAGAACTGGATCATGCACTTACCATTCGTTGTAGGGAATGCCGTTGAGCCCGACCAGATCGCTGACGCTGCGGAAATCGTAACACCCCCCCGGCGCCAGTTCTCCGTCGTCGGTCGCTTCCGGCGGAATGCACTCCCATTCGCTCTCGCCGGTGAAGGGATCGCGGGGCACTCCCCGCAGATAGCGTTTGTTGATCAGATCCTCCAGGGATTCGGGATAGCCCGCGTGATCGGCATAGTAGGCATCCGTGGCCCGGCGGATCTGGTAAAGATCCTCCATGAGCACCGTTTCCCGGGCCTTGATCAGGCTGCGCCGATAGCTCGGCACGGAGATGCTCGCCAAGATACCGATAACGGTCATGACGATCAAGAGTTCGACCAGGGTAAACCCCCGGGGCAGATGGCGCAAACATTTTATGATCCGCATGGAGGCATTCACCAGGTGGAGTAAAGGGTGCCGTCAAGGGCCGTTCGGCTGCTCTGGGAATAGACGTCGTAAACGTCTCCCCCCCCCCAGACCGTCGAATCGGCGTCGTCGGCATAGGAACGCAGTCCCCAGCCGTCACCGTATTCGTCGAAAGGATCGGAAGGAATGCGGCGCAGGTATTTGCGTTTTATCTTGTTCGGGCCGCCCCAGTCCTTGCCCGTCACCAGGGTTTCCAGATCCTCGGGATAGCCCGAATCGCCGAGGGAGGCGCCGCCGGGGAGGGTATTTTCCTTGACCGCCTTGTCGTAATCTTCTTTATAGGCGTCGATGGCGCTGCGGATTTCGCGCAGGGCACGGCGCAATTCGATCTCCTTGGTGCGACGCACCGTGACTTCGGCGACCGGCAGGACCGCCGCCGCCAGCACCGACAGAATCGCCATGGCGACCAGCAGTTCGACCAGGGTCAGACCCCGTGCGGAAGAAAATCGCGGGCGGCGCGTCATGGAAACCCTATCTCACCTCCAGGGTCTGGGCCATGGGCAGAACGACCAGGCGATTGCCGGCGGGGTCGCGGAAATTGATGCGATCGAAGCCGACTTGCGCAGAACCGGCGGCCCGTCCCTTGAAGACCAGGCGGAAGAGTTTGCCGCTCCCGCTCGCTCCGGCCCCTCCCAGCCCCTGCTTGTAGCCGACGATCAGCTCCCCCTTTTCCTGGTTGACACTGCTGGTGAAGAGGGTCGACTGTCCGTTCGCCTTGAGGAAATCCCCCTCCTCGGCGCGAACGAAGCTGAGCGTCCGGCTGTCGAAACGGACGAAGAGCGGAGCGCTGTACAACCCGCTGATCTCCTGAACCATCGCCTCCAGCACCACCTCTTGGCCGACGCCGACCGTGGCGGGTCCGGAGAAGGAGACCCGGGCGCGGTCGCCGAGCCTGGGCAGTTCGGGGATCCCCGTAGCCGCCGGAGTAGTCCCCGGAGTTGGCGCCGGTGTAGTCGCCGTCTCTGGAGTCGGGGACGGAGCCTGCGGGATTTCCGCCGGGGCGGGGGCCGGAGCGACCGGGGGCGGCGCCTGGGGCGCGGGCGTTTCGACCGGAGGCGCGGCGGTTTCGACCGGAGGCGCGGCGGTTTCGACCGGAGGCGCGACGGGAGCTCCCGGCAGCGATCCTTCGCCGCCGATGGCGGCTTGCGGCACGGGGACACCGCCGCCGTCGACCACCTCGGCGTACTCCTCGGTCACCGGTACCTCGACGAACCCTTCGGGAATCCCGGCGGGAAGGGCCTCGACCGCGGCCGGGGCCACCGGAGGCAGGGGCTCCTCCAATTCCGGCTTGAAATAGGCGAAGGAGCCGAAATTGGCGCCGGCGCGCAAATCGTCCTCGCCACCCGACCAGATGCTGGCGACGGCCGCCTCCGGCATATCGAGCTTCTTCACGATATGCGGGGTGATGGAAAGGAGAATCTCACGTTTGGTCTTGTTGTTATTGTGCCCGGTGAAGAAGTGTCCAATCAGGGGGATGTCCCCGAGGATGGGGATGGTCGTCTTGCTTTTCGAGTTATCGTCCCGCAACAGGCCGCCGATCACCGTCTGCTCCCCGTCCTTGAGGACCAGAGCGGTGGTGGCGTTGGTGGTGGAAATGACCAGCGGCGTGGTGCCGCTCTTCAGGGCGGCCAACCGGGTGGCGTTACTGACTTCGAGGTTGAGCTTGGTCACCACCGTATTGTCCAGTTGGATCAGCGGCTCGACGTCGAGCTTGACCCCGACATCCACATACTGGATATTCTCCGAGGTCTGGTCGCCGTTGATGGTCACGGTGATGACCGGCTCGCGGCTGCCGATGTGCACCTTGGCCTTTTCCTTGTTTTTCACCCGGATGCTGGGATTGGCCAGGATCTCCGAATCGGTCAGCTTGCGCAGCACGTCGAAGGTCGCGGTCGGCAGGGTGTAGAAGGTCTGCAGATTGCTCATCCCCGAAACCAGGTTGTTGGCCAGGCCGGTGGTGGTGGTGTCCGTTCCCGTGGAAACCGTGGTCGAGCCGGCGGTGAGGGTGTCGGCGACGATATTCTGGCCGTCCTTGCTCAGGCCGAAACTCACCGAATTGGTGCTCAGGGTCGGGCCGATTTTCAGCTCGTTGTTGTGGGTCACCTCGACCAGTTCCAGATCGAGGACCACCTCCGCATCCCCCCGGTCGGCGGCCTCGATGATCTGCTGGGCGAGTTTGATCACCTGCGGGGTGTCGCGGATGACCAGGGCGTTGAGTTCCTCATGGACATAGATCTTGCGCAGCTGCAGCATGGTGCGCAGCATGTTGACCGCCTTCTTGGCGTCGATGTGCGAGAGGTAGAAGGTCTGGATGATGTGATCCTCGTACTGCTTGGCCTTCTCCTTGGAATTGCTGTAGATGATGATGGTCTTGCTGTTGAGCACCTTCTTGCCCAGGCCGTTCATGCGCAGCAGGAGTTCCAGGGCCTGGGCGAAGCTCGCCTTCTCGAAGGAGAGGGAGACGGTCTGGTCCTTCATCTCTTCGTCGAAGATGAAGTTGATCCCCGACAGTTTGGAGAGGATGCCGAAAACTTCCTTGGTCTTGGCCGACTTGAAGGTCAGGGTGATGGTCGTGTCCGAATCGACGTCGAGTTCGAAGCCGTCCATGAGGGTGCCGGCGCTCTTTTGCACCCGCTCCTGCAACTCCAAACCCCGGGGATGGCCGGGGCTGATCTCCAGCAGCCGGGTGAGAACGACCTTGGCGTTGCCGTAGCGGCGCGCCCGGTAGAAGGCTTCCGCTTCGGCGAGAAGTTTATCCGCCGTCGCCAGCGTCTCGACCCGTTCCACTTCCTGGGCAGCCACGGCGAGCGTGGGGTCCAGCGCCCGCGCCTGGCGCAGCTCATACAGGGCGCCCTCGTACTGACCGAGCCCGGCCAGCCGCCGACCCTCGGCGAGACGCTCCTGGGCTGCCCGGGTCTTGGCCTTGAGCAGATTGAGGCGGTATTCCCGGCTTTCGGGAGAACGTTCCACGGCCTCGGCGAATTTGGCCACCGCCTCTTCGTAGCGCCCCTGCAGATGCAGATCTTCGCCCGCCTTGAAAGCCCGCGTGCCGCCGCAGCCCGCCAGCGACAAAAGCAGCAGAAGAAGGGCAAGATTGCGGAAAGCGGAATGCATATTCGTCATTGGATGGTGCTCCTCAACTGCAGGGTACTCATCGATTCCATGGTCGGTTCGGCCGGTTCGGCCCCTGATTGTGCCCCCGGCGAAGGCGGCGGAGCCTCCTCCAGCGGGGGCTCCTCCACCATTTCAAGATCGGCGTCCTCTTCATCCTCCCCGTTACCCGACGGTTGGGGAAAAACCGGCATGCGCGAACGGCCGGGGCCGAGAGGCGCATCCCGCCCCGGCGAGGGCTGATTGGTCCGGGCGGAAAGGGAGGCCGTCTGTTGCGAGGTATCGGTCAGCGACAGGGTCACGGGACGCCCATCCTGACGCACCACCAGCCTGTCCGGGGTCACCTCTTCCACCTGAAACTCTCCGGCGGGACCGAAGGACTCTCCAGCCCGGACGATGAAAATTTCGCCGCTTACTCCCAGAAAAACCTTTTTGATCCCATCCTTTTCCAGACTTCCCAGATAGGCGAAACGCGCCGTCGCATTCGCCGTCGCGCCACCTCCCTCCACGGAGGCGAAAGCCGGCGGCGGCGGGAAGTTGACGGCGGCGACCACCGGCTCGGGCTCGGGCTCAGGCCGCGCCGAAACGGAGGGGTTCACCGTCAGTCGGAAGATATCCCGACTCGGCTCGGTGTAGGCCGCACCGGCCCGTTCAAGAATATCCAGACGCACACGCGGCTCCGACGACGCCGCCTTTTCAGGGACGACCGGAGTCTTGGGCTGGACCCGGGAACGAACCGCCGGTTTCGCCGGCACCCGTTCCTGGCGCGGCGTGGCCCACCAGGCATAAGCCAGGGACAAACCGAGTAATAGCGCCAACCCGCCGAGAAGCCAGGTCTTGCGGTTCATGGCTCCTCCGTGCGAAAGAGGGTTGAAAGTTTGATATTGAGGGTCACATCCCCCGTATCCGGATCGTCGGTGCCGCTCAGGGTCAGGGATTCGAGGGCGATGAGCCGGGGGGATTCCTCCAGGGCATGAACGAAGCGCTTGACTTGAAGATAACTCCCGCTCACCGAAAATCCCAGGGAATAGCGCAGCAACGGGCGTCCTTCGACGCTCTGCGGGTCATAACCGATCTGATCGATGCGCAACCCCGCCTCGTCGGCCAGGGTGAAGAGCTCGCCGAGCAGCCCGGAAAGTTCCGCCCGGTGGGGAATCGCCCGCCGGAAGATCGCCAGATCCTGTTCCGCCAAAACCAGGCCGTCTTCCTCCTGCCGGGGGGCGCGCCCCTCCTTTTGCAGCCTGCGCACTTCCTCCTGACGTTGCAGGTAGGTTTGCTCCAGCGCCTCCAGGCGCGGCGTCATCCGAAAACGCAGACCGGCCCAAGCGCCGATGTCGATAAGCAGCAGAAGCAAAAGCAGAACCGGCACCGTCTTGTTCATGCGCCAGGCGGCACGAAGCAGGGAATTCCCGGTCATATCAGAAAGCCCCCTTCACTTCCAGGGAGAAGCCGATCAGGCTGCCCCCGGCCGGGGTCTCCCGCCGGGCCTGTTGCCGCAGGTAGACATCGCTGAAATCCGGCGAGGCGCTCAGGTTATCGAGAAACTGACGCAGGGCTTCGAGGTCCCGGGCCTGGCCGGTAAGACTGAAGGAACCCTTGGCATAATCGGGGCGAATCGCCTGGATACCCACGGTTTCGGGGAGCACCCCCTCCAGGCGGTCGAGCAGGCGGGTCCAGCGGAAGCCGTCCATCCGCAGGATGCCGTTGGCGAAGTCGACGTCGGAGAGCAGACGCTCACGCTCAGCGGTGCTCAGGGGCGGGCGCGTCGGCGCGCCCTCAATTCCCCCGCGCGCTTCCAGCTCGGCCAGCCACCGCTCGACCTGCCCGAGCTGCCGGTAGTCCCGGAGATAGCCGTAGCCCTGGGCCCCCAGCAGCAGAAGAAGGAAAACGGCGACAACCCCGTAGGCAAAGCGCAGAGCCCGACGGTTGAGGTAGGTACGGCCGGCAAGATTGAGGGTGAGTTTCATGGCAATCCTCAGAGCAGACGCTCGGCCGCGCCGATGGCCGCCGCCAGATGGGTACCGCCGTTCAGGAGTTGGGGCAGGGGTAACGGAGCCAGCTGTTCTATTTTCGGATCGAGCAGCATAACCTCACGCTCGAAGGCCGCCTTGAGAACTTCCATGAGGGCCGCGGCCGGCGGCGAGGCGTGTAGAAAAACCCCGGCGCGCTGAAAGCCGGGAAAACTTTCCCGAACCGAGGCAAAGGAGAGGTTGATCTCCTGAAAGATCTCTTCGAAGGCTCCGGAGATGCGTTTATGCCGCTGGAAAACGGGAATCTTGCCTTGAAAGAGCTGCAACCCGAGGAGGTCGCCGTCGACCCCGGCGAGAATGAAATCTTCCCCCAAGTCGAAACGGGGGCGGTAAAAATTATAGCGATGCATGGCATGAAAATCGATGACCATGGGATGGTAGCCGGCCTCGGCCAGGATTTCCTCGTACTGTTGCAGAACGGCCCCGAGCATCAGGGAAACCAGCACCCGGTAGCGCCCCGTTTCGGTCTTTTCCACCACCTGGTAATCGAGCCTGATCTCCCGGGGCTCCGCGGGCAGGCTCTTTTTCAGCTGCCACTTGAGGACCTCGACCCCTTCCTGGTGGGATTTGAAGGCCGTTTCCACCTCGGCCAGCAGGATTCGCCCCAAGGGATCGGGAAGTGACAGGGCGATCCGATCTTCTCCCCGGGCGATGGGGTCGAGGACGCTCTTCACCGCCGCGATGAAAGCGGCCCGATCGCGGATATTGGGTTCGCGCACCGACAGTGACCAACTGTCCTCGGGAAAGGGTGCAAGGCGCGCATCGACCAGGGCCGGAGCCTTGGTTCCCCGGCGGCGCAACGCCACCGCCTGCACCTGCCGGCCGCACAGGTCGAGGCCGAGAAAGGTTCTCCGAATCATGCCGTCTCCACCTTTTCGACGAAAGTCACCCGGTTGATCTCCTTGAGGGTGGAGATACCAAACAGCACTTTCTCTACCGCCGACTCCCGCAGAAACCGGGTGCCGGAAGCAACAGCCGCCTTCTTGAGTTGGGAAACGGGCACCTTGTTGACCAGCAGTTCGCGAATTTCGTCGTTGAGTTCGAGCAACTCGACAATGGCGCTGCGTCCCTGATAGCCCATGCCGTTGCACTCCTTGCAACCGCTTCCCTCGTAGAAGGGGTGATCCAGGTACTGTTCGGCATCGAGCCCCGATTCCTCCAGGGTCCGGCGGTCATAGCGCACTTCCTGCCGACAGTGCGGGCAGATTTTTCGCACCAGCCGTTGGGCGACAACGCAGTTCAGACAGGAGACGAAATTGTAGGGATCGATGCCCATGTGCAGAAAACGTCCGAGGACGTCGAAAACGTTGTTGGCATGGACCGTGGTGAAGACCAGATGGCCGGTCAGGGCCGACTGCACGGCGATCTGGGCCGTTTCCGGATCGCGGATCTCGCCGACCATGATCTTGTCCGGGTCGTGACGGAGGATGGAACGCAAGCCCCGGGCGAAGGTCAGACCCTTTTTCTCGTTGACCGGAATCTGCACGATCCCCTTGAGCTGATATTCCACCGGATCCTCGATGGTGATGATCTTCTCCTCCTCCGAATGGATCTCGGAGAGGGCGGCATAGAGGGAGGTGGTCTTGCCGCTGCCCGTCGGCCCGGTCACCAGCACCATGCCGTAGGGTTCGCGGATCAGGCGGCGGAAACGGGTCAGCTCGCGCTCGGGGAAACCGAGAACTTCGAGGGTCAGCCCCTTGAGGTCGGTCGCGATGGTCTCCTTGTCGAGAATCCGGATGACCGCGTCTTCGCCGAAGATGCTCGGCATGATGGAGACACGGAAGTCGATGGAACGTCCGCCGATGCGCACCTTGAAGCGGCCGTCCTGAGGCACCCGCCGCTCGGAGATGTCGAGCTCGCTCATGACCTTGATACGGGAGATGATCGGCCCCTGGAAACGGCTGTCGAGGGGCTCGGTGGCACGGTAGAGAACCCCGTCGATGCGATATTTGATATTAACGCCGTCCTGCCCGGCTTCGATATGGATGTCGCTGGCCCGCTTGTTGAGGGCGTCGTAGAGGGTCGAATCGATGAGACGGATGATCGGGCTGGTGTCGGCGGTAAGTTTTTCCAGGGAGAGGACTTCTTCCCCCTTGTCCGTCTCCTTCACCAGTTGCAGCTTGAAGTCCTCGGAAACCTCGTCGAGAACATGCTTGGTACCCTCGGCCCGCTCCAGAATCCGGACGATTTTGCCTTCCACCGCCACTCGCAGGATGAGCGGCACGTCGAGCAGCAGTTCGAGACTTTCCCGCGTCGCCACGTCGGTGGGGTCGGCGATGGCCACCACCATCCCCAGCTCGTCCCGGCTGATGGGGAGGAAGCGATAACGCATGGCCATCCCCGCCGGCAGAGAGGACAGCAGTTCGGGATCGGGGGTAAAATGCTCCAGGTCAAGGTATTCCAGGTTAAATTGACGGGCCAGGGCCTGGGCCAGGGCCTCGGCGGAAAAAATGCCCTCGGCGACGCCGGTGCTGCCGAAATTCTCACCGCGCGCCTGCATACGATCCAGCACCAGGCGGATTTCCGCCGGAGTGATGGTCCCCATGGAGACCAGGATTTCGCCGATTTTTTTCCTTTCGAAATTCAGCATGAAAGTTTCTCGCGATAGTTCATCAGCGTAACCCGGGCTGATCAAAATGCCCAGGCGCAAGGCGCCCGAAATTCGAGGAGCGAATCGTACCTGTAAGCTGCTTTGCCGCGACGAGGATGAGGGCAACGCCGCGAATGGGCGTTTTTCACCAGCCCGTTAACGCACGGTTCCCGCCAGCTGGAAGATCGGCACATACATGGCGACGATGATGCCGCCGATGAGCAGGCCCATGGCCAGCATCATGATCGGCTCGACCAGTGTGGTCAGGCGATCGAGGCGCCGCTCCACCTCCCCTTCGTAAAACTCGGCGACATCGTTGAGCATGTCGGCCAGCGCCCCGGTCGTTTCCCCGACCCCGATCATGCGCAGGGCCAGGCTCGGGAAGAACCCGGCCTGTTCCAGGGACGAAGCGATTGTCGACCCCTCCTCCACCCTCCGGGTCGAGACTGTCAGGCGGTTCTCCAACAGACGGTTGTTGAGGGTGCCCCGGGACATGCGCATCGACTCGACCACGGGAATGCCGCTCGCCAGGGTCGTGGCGAAGGTGCGGCAAAAGCTGGAAATGGCATAGTCGCCGAGCAGTCGGCCGAAAAAGGGAACGGCCAATTTGCTCCGGTCGAAGAGCAGGGCGCCCCGTTCGGTGCGGACGAACATCCGCAGGGCGAAAGCCAAAGCCGCCAAGAGCGGCAGGGCGAAAGGCAGGCCTTCGGTCAACACTTCCGTAAAACCGATCAGCACGCGCGTGATCAGCGGCAGCTGGGCGTTGGCGTCGGCGTAAATCTGGGTGAAGCGGGGGACCACGAAGAGCATGAGAAAGAGGACGACCACGATTACCGCGCCGCTGAGCAGCAGGGGATAGAAAGCCGCCCCCTTGACCCGCCCCTTGAGGGCCTCGACCCGCTTCTGGTAGGCGATGTAGCGGCCCAGGGTCACCGGCAGATCCCCGGTCTTTTCCCCGGCCCGCACCGAGGCCACATAGAGCGTCGGGAAGAAGCGCGGGAACTTGGCAAAGGCTTCGGAGAGCGACCCGCCCCCCTTGACGTCGTCGCGAATCTCCCGCAACACCTCCAGCACTTTCCCCGCCTCCATGCGTTCGATGATCGCGTCGAGTACCTGCAGAATCGGCAGCCCCGAACGGATCAGGACCAGCAGTTCCTGGTTAAAGGACAAAAAACGCCGTCCGCCGAACTGGGCGCCGAAAGCAATCCCCATGGATGCGGGGCGCAGAACCTTCTTGCGTATCTGAAAGACGTGAAAGCCCTGGGCTTCGAGATTCTCCCGCAGCAGATCCCCGTGGGTCGCCTCGAATTCCTTTTCGATGATGCGACCGTCGGCGGTGCCGACTTTACAGATAAAGTTCGCCATAGGGTGCCAAGGTATCACAGAGGCTGAAAATTAGAAACCTGAATGCGTAAGGATTTCAGTACGACAGCGGACTTTTCCGGGCATTGGCCGAAGACGTTTTACGCTTCGAGCCTTTTAGTAGGAACGGGGATTATGCTCGACACCGTGACAGTTGAGCAGACACTCCCCGTGGCGCGACGCCACCCCCGAGGCCCGGAATTCGAGTTTGTCGTCTTCATTGGGACTGACGAACTCCTCGTTAAAGCGAATCAGATACTGATATTTGCCGCTGCCATGGGCATCGTGACAGGTGAAGCAGGAGGTGCCCAGCTCGTTGTTCCCCGGATTGCCGACGATATGCAGGGCATGATAGGGGAAGCTCTCGTTGCCGAGAATGCTGTTGCGGTCATGGCAGCGATAACAGAGGGCGTAGGCCTGGGGACTTTCCGGCCGCTGGTCCTCCATTTCGTAGTTGCGCACCAGCAGCCCCTCGTAAATGGAGCCGTGCGGGCCCTTCGGGCCGTCGGGGTCGTCGTTACCGTGACAGTCGCTACAGGTGAGGATGGCGATATCCCCAGGCTGTTCCTCCCGCTCGTTGTAGGGTTCCATCAGGCTGATGACGTAATGGTTGCGCCCTTCCCCTTCCACCGGATGAAAGGAGGGATTGGTGATCTTGAATTCGGCGTGTTTGTTGGTCGCGTCGGTCGGCAGGTTGGCGCTGGAGGAATGGCATTTGTAGCAGAGTTCGTATTCTTTCTCGATCTCGGCGACAAAGTTGCCGATGCGCCGCCCTTTCAGCCCGCGAAAGGGCTTGCCCTT
>CALJLX010000251.1 GCA_937982495.1 uncultured Desulfuromonas sp. | reverse complement strand
TGGAAACCGCCGAATCCCCCTTGCAGGTCAAGAGCCTGCGCATCAAAACCCGCTTCGACGATAAACGCCGCCTCGATTCGGTGCTGACCGTCGCCGCCTACGGAAGAAGCCAATGAAACCACACATTCCATCCTGGCGTCGCCCGGCCGGCGGCGGACAGCCTAACGGTAACGGGCGCGGTCCCTGGGGGATGCTGTTTCTGGCCCTGCCGGTGCTGCTGGGCGGCTGGCTCGCGGGCCTGCTGATCTGGTTTCCCGCTTCGGCCCTGGAGACGCGCCTGGAACAGGTAGCGAACACCCAGCTGCACGGTCAGGGGCACCTGGATCTCGAAGGACTGTCCCCGCGCCTTCCCCTCGCCCTCGGCGTGCGCGCCGGCACCTTGAGCCTGGTCCAGCCAAACATGACGATCACGGCCCAGGATATCGGCGCCGCTCCCTTCTGGCATTCGCTCCTTGGCGGCAATCCCGGTCTGCGCTTTTCCGCCCGATTGCTCGGTGGGGAGGCTCAAGGCTCCGCCCGCCGCGATGGCGAGCTCGTTCTGAATTTGCGCGACCTGCACCTTGTCTTCCCACTGCTGGAGAATTCCCAACTGGCGGTCGAGGGGACCCTGACTCGGGGGTCTTTCGCGGGCCGCTGGCCCCCTCGGGACGGGAGCGACAACCGTCTGCTCCTGAGCCTGACCGGGGTACGTCTCACCGGCCTGAGCGCCTTCGGCTCGAACAGCGACCATCTGGAACTGGGGACCCTGGAGCTGGTCGGCGTCGGCCAGGGCAAAGCCTTCAAGATCGAACGCCTGGAAGCCCGTGACGGCCACCTCGTCGGAACCGGCGGCGGCTCCTTGCTCCTCGCCGACCAGCTCCCCGCCAGCCGGATGAATCTGACCCTGAATCTGAAAACCACGGGGGAGATGGACGGACAGTTACGGGAACTCCTCAGCGTCCTCGTCCCCCCCGCCCCCGACGGCAGTCTCACCTTGCGCCTCTCCGGCACCCTCGCCCGCCCCCGCCTGAATTAAAAAAGGCCGGTCACCGACCGGCCCTTTTTATTGATTTCAGCATGAATGGAGCGTACCACCTCACTCCTCCAGACCTACCCGCCCAACTCCCGCGACCGCTCCGTGGCCCGGGCCACGGCCTCCATCAGGGTCGCCCGCAGGCCGCCTTCTTCGAGGGCCTGAACGGCGGCGATGGTGGTGCCGCCGGGGGAGCAGACCTTGTCCCGCAACACCGCCGGATGTTCGCCACTCTCCTTGACCATGCGCGCGGCGCCAAGCAGGGTCTGGGTCGCCAGCATCACTGCCGTATGCCGGGGCAGGCCCTGGAGGACGCCGCCGTCGGCCAGGGCCTCGATGATGGTGAAGACATAGGCCGGACCCGAGCCGGAAAGCCCGGTGACGGCATCCATCTGTCCTTCCTCGACGAGTTGGACGATCCCGGTCGTCTCGAACAGGTGCTGGGCGGTGCGCAGATCGGCGGCGCGGGCGTGGCGGCCGGAACAGAGGGCAGTGGCGCCGGCGCCGACCAGGGCCGGGGTATTGGGCATGGCGCGGATGATGCGGCGCGGCCCACCGAGCAGCCGCTCCAGTTCAAGGGTGTCGACCCCGGCGAGAATGGAAATCAGCAGCTTGTCGTCGCTGAAGAGTTCGGCGAGTCCGGCCAGCGCCGCCTCCCGCGCCTGGGGCTTGACCGCCAGCACCAGCAGGTCGCAAGCCCCGACCAGTTCCCGGTTGTCGCTGATCACGCGGACGCCGTAGCGGTCCTCCAGCAAGCGCCGCCGTTCGTCGCTCGGTTCGGCGACCAGCAGCCGCGCCGTGGGAAAGGCGCCGCCGATCAGGCCCTTGATGATGGCCTCGGCCATGTTGCCGCCGCCGATGAATCCGATTTTGTCGATTTTCTCCATGATTCAAGCCTTCCTTTCGTCGTCAACGAGGCTTTTCCAGTAAAGCGAAAAGCCCCGATCCTGTCAAGGTTCGCGCCGCATTCGTCCAAGGATGAAAAAACCATTGACCCATGGGAAGTTGGCGTTATAATCCCCCGGCCGAGACGCGAAAAAACGCTCCGCCACCGTTGGGATTGATGTCTCGGCCGGTTCTTGTTACTGTTGGGAAGTCTTTCACCTCCTCGGCGATTTCCTCTCGCGAAGGATGCCCATGGATCTCTGGTTGACCGAAAAACACTCGGAACATGCCGGCCTGACGCTGAAAGTGACGAAAACCCTCTTTTCCGGGGAGAGTGAATACCAGCGCCTGGATATCGTCGAAACCCCCGAATACGGGCGGGTCCTGCTCCTCGACGGGCTGGTCATGATCACCGAACGGGACGGTTTCATCTATCATGAAATGCTCGTCCATCCCGCCCTCTTCACCCACCCGCACCCCCGCCGGGTGCTGATGATCGGCGGCGGCGACGGCGGCGCCATCCGCGAGATCCTCAAGCATGAGTCGGTGGAACGGGTGGTGCTCTGCGAGATCGACGAGTTGCTCATCGCCAAGGCCGTCGAGTTTCTCCCCGCCATGGCCTGCGAGATCGACGGCCGCAATCCCCGGGTCGAAATACGACCGCTCGACGGCGTCGCCTACCTGCGCGAGCAGCGGGACGCCTTCGACGTGATTCTGGTCGATTCCACCGATCCGGTGGGACCCGCCGCCGGCCTTTTCGAGGAAGATTTCTACCGCCTGGCCCAGGGGGCGCTCAACGAGGACGGCATTCTCGTCGCCCAGAGCGAATCCCCCTTTTACCAGGGGGAGTTGCAGCGGACGCTGTACGCCAACCTGCGGGCGGTCTTTCCCATCGTCGAAATGTATCAGGCCTTCATCCCCACCTACCCGAGCGGGATGTGGAGCTTCGCCTTCGCCGGCAAAACCCGCCACCCGCTGCGCGACATCGACCGGACGCGGATCAAAAACCGGACCTTCGCCACCCGTTACTACAATGAAGATCTCCATGTCGGCGCCTTCATGCTGCCGACCTTCGTCCGGGAGAACATCGCCGCGCGCTGAAGGCGGCCTGTTCCTGTCGTTTCCGCCCTTTTCTTTTCAGCCCCTTGACTTAAGAAAGTTCATCGCCATGAATCCTCGCACCACATCCCGCTGGACGGTGGAAAAGTCCTCGGAACTTTATGGCATCCGGCGCTGGGGCGCCGGGTTTTTCGATATGGACGCCAACGGCGACGTCACGGTCAAGGTGAAATTCCCCAGCGGCGAGGTCGCGGTCTCGCTCATGGAAATCGCCCGGGGCATCGCCCAGCGCGATCACGCCATGCCGGTGCTCTTGCGCATCGAGAACCTGCTCGACGCCCGCATCATCTTCCTCAACGAAACCTTCCGCGAGGCCATCGCCGAAAAGGGTTACCAGGGGGAATACCGGGGGGTCTTTCCGGTCAAGGTCAATCAGCAGAGCCACGTCATCGAAGAGATCACCCGCTTCGGCGCCCGCTACGGCCACGGCCTCGAAGCCGGGAGCAAGGCCGAACTGGTGCTGGCCATGGCTTCCCTGCAACCGGGCGCCCTGCTCATCTGCAACGGCTACAAGGACGAGGAGTTCATCGATCTCGGCCTGCGCGCCACCCGCCTCGGCTACCGCTGCTTCTTCGTCATCGAATCGCCGGCGGAACTGGACATCGTCATCGCCCGCAGCCGCGCCCTCGGCGTGCGCCCCTTGATCGGCGCCCGGGCCAAGGTTTACGCCAAGGTCGGCGGCCAGTGGACGGAATCGAGCGGCGACCGCAGCAGCTTCGGCCTCAGCTCGACCCAGCTCATCGAGGTCTTCGAAAAGCTCAACGACCTGGGGATGATCGACTGCCTGCAACTGCTCCACTGCCATCTCGGCTCGCAGATCCCCAACCTCGCCGACATCCGCGCCGGGGTGCTGGAGGCCTGCCGCTACTACGCGGCGCTGGTCAAGGAAGGGGCGCCCATGGGCTACCTCGACTTCGGCGGCGGCCTGGCCGTCGACTATCTCGGCAGCCAGAGCATTCATCCCCATTCGCGCAACTACGACCTGGCCGATTACTGCCGCGCCATCATCGACGTCATTCGCGCCACCCTCGACGTCCAGGGGATCAAGCATCCGCACATCGTCACCGAATCGGGAAGGGCGACCGTCGCCTTTTCCTCGGTGCTGATGTTCAACATCCTCGACGTCATGCACTTCGAGGCCGTCTCCCTCCCCGAGACCCTGCCCGAAGGGAGCCACAAACGCCTGCGCCATCTCTTCGATCTGTGCGAGGACATCGAGGACCACAACCTCGCCGACCGCTACACCGAAGCCCTGGCCATCCGCGGACAGATTCGCGATCTTTTCCGCCAGGGCCACATCAGCCTGCGCGAACGCTCACTGTCGGAAAATATCTTTCTGGCCCTGGCCCAGGCCATCGCCGCGCGCATCGACGGCCTCGACGAGATCCCCGCCGGCCTCGAAGGGCTGCGCCAGAGCCTGTCGGACATCTACTACGGCAATTTCAGCGTCTTTCAGTCGCTGCCGGACACCTGGGCGATCAACCAGATTTTCCCCATCGTCCCGTTGCATCGCAACGGCGAGGCGCCGACCCGCGAGGCGATTATCGCCGACCTGACCTGCGACAGCGACGGCAAGGTCGACACCTTCATCACCGGCCGCGGGGTACGGCCGACCCTGCCGCTGCATGCCGTCAACCCGGACGAGGAGTACCTGCTCGGCGTCTTTCTCGTCGGTGCCTACCAGGAGACGCTGGGCGACCTGCACAACCTGCTCGGCGACACCAACATCGTCAGTGTGCGCATCAACGAGGACGGCAGTTACGACGTCATGAAGGAGATCAGCGGCGACAGCATCGCCGACGTCCTCAGCTACGTCGAATACAACACCCAGGCCCTTTTCGAGAATTTCCGCGCCATCGCCGAGGTGGCGGTGCGCGAGAAACGCATCCGGGTCGAGGAGCGGCAGCAGATCCTCAACGAATTTTCCGCCAGCCTGCAAGGCTACACCTATTTCGAAAAGTAGGGCCGGCCCCCCGTGGCTGCCCGGCATGTGCGAAAGGCGCTTTTTCCGAAAGGAGAAAGCGCCTTTTTCGTAGGATTAAAAAAATCGGGATGAAGGACGCGGCAGGGTGTATACTTGCCGCGAAGACCCACCATACCACCGAAGGGAGGAGCAACCATGAAAGTTGTGGCATTTTCCGGCAGCGCCCGCCGCGACGGCAACACCGCCATCCTGGTCCGGCAGGTTTTCGAGGAACTGGGGAAAGCGGGAATCGAAACCGAGCTGGTGCAACTGGCCGGAGAACATCCGCGCGGCTGCATCGCCTGCTATCAGTGCTTCAAGACCAAGGACGGCAGCTGCGCGGTGAAGGATGACTGCATCAACGACTGCATCGCCAAAATGCGTGCCGCCGACGGCATCCTGCTCGCCTCCCCCACCTACTTCGCCGACGTCACCAGCGAGATCAAGGCGCTGATCGACCGCGCCGGCATGACCGCCCGCGCCAACGGCGACATGCTGCGGCGCAAGGTCGGGGCGGGCGTGGTCGCCGTACGGCGCGGCGGCGCGATCCACGCCTTCGACTCCCTCAACCACTTCTTTCTCATCAGCCAGATGATCGTCCCCGGCTCCAGCTACTGGAACATCGCCATCGGCCGGGAAATCGGCGACGTCAAACAGGACGCCGAGGGCTTGCAGACGATGAAGACCCTCGGCGAGAACATGGCCTGGCTGCTCGGGAAAATCAAGGAGTGAGCCGAATCGCTCATCCGCCGCGCGACACAGCCGGCGGGTGGAGCGAAACCCGGCGCGGTGGGTTTCGACCTTTCACTTATTCTTCGCAAAGACTCGTCCGGACAACTCATTCCGGATGAAATTCAGGGTGCCGCCGGCGAGCAGGTGCTGCCGCTGGCGGTCGGAAACGTCCAGGATCGTGACTATTTCCCGCCGGCCGACGCGGACCGGAATCAGGCTGTCGCCCTGTTCCAGTCGCCGCCGCAGCCCGTCGAATACCAGCCGTTCGCCGAGCGCGAGTCCGTCATAGTCCGCGAAATCTTGAAACCGAAGCGGAAGAATGCCGAAATTGCACAGATTCGCCTGATGGATGCGGGCGAAGCTCTTGGCGATTTTTACCCGCACCCCGAGATGGCGCGGGGCCAGGGCGGCATGTTCGCGGCTCGAACCCTGGCCATAGTTTTCGCCGCCGATCACCACCAGGTCGCCGCGTCCCTTGATACGGCGGACGAACTCCGGATCGACCAAGTGAAAGACATACTCGCTGATGGCGTCGATATTGGACCGCAGGGGCAGGATTTCGCTGCCGGCAGGCATGATGCCATCCGTGGAAATATTATCTCCGACCTTGATCGCCACCTCGACTTCCAGGGACTCGGACAGGGGCGCGAACTCGGGCAGCGGCCTGATGTTGGGCCCCCGTTCGATGGTCGTTTGACGTAATTCGTCCATGGGAAAGATGATCGACGACTCGTCGACCACATAGCTCTCCGGGTCCCGGATGCGGGGATAGGCCATTTCCCGGCCCAGCTCGCGGGGGTCGGTGATGACGCCTGTGATGGCGGCGGCGATGCCGGTTTCCGGCGAACAAAGATAGACTCGATCATCCTTGGTGCCGGAACGCCCCGGGAAGTTACGGGGGAAAGTGCGCAGGGAAACCTGCCCGGTTCCCGGTGCCTGCCCCATGCCGATGCAGCCCAAGCAGCCGCTTTGATGGACTCGGGCGCCGGCCAGCAGCAGGGCCATGAGCCCCCCCTGCGCGGCCACGTTTTCAAGCACCTGGCGGCTGCCGGGATTGATGTGCAAGGAGGTGTCGGGATGGGCGTGCCGCCCTTCGATGATCCTGGCCGTCACCATCAGATCGCGGAACGAGGAATTGACCGACGAGCCGATGATGACCTGATCGACGCGGATTCCGGCCACCTCCCGCACGGGCTTGACGTTGCCCGGGGACGAGGGACAGGCGATCAAGGGCTCAATCGTGGCCAGATCGAGCTCCAGATGTTCGTCATAGTCGCATCCGGGGTCGGCTTCGAGCGGGCGCCAGTCCGGGCCGCGCCCCTGGGCCTGAAGATATTCCCGGGTGCGCCCATCCGAAGGGAAAATCGTACTGGTCGCGCCGAGTTCCGTCCCCATGTTGCCGATGGTTTCGCGGTCGGTGGCCGACAGGGTCGCGACACCGGGTCCGTAATACTCGATCACCTTGCCGACGCAGCCCTTGACATCAAAACGCCTGAGCAATTCGAGGATGACATCCTTGGCGCTGACCCAGTCGGACAGTTGTCCCAGCAGGCGCACCCCCAACACCCGCGGGCACGGAAAATAATAAGGGTGCCCGGCCATCGCCATGGCCACGTCCAGGCCGCCGGCGCCGATCGCCAGCATCGACACCCCGGCGGCCCCCGGCGTGTGGCTGTCGGCGCCGAGCATGGTCAAACCCGGCCGACCGAAACGTTCCATATGCACCTGATGGGAGATACCGTTGCCGGGGCGGCTGAAATGGATGCCGTAGCGAGCGCAGGCGGTCTGCAGATAGCGGTGGTCGTCGGCGTTCTTGAAATCGGTTTGCAGCAGATTGTGGTCGACATATTGGGCCGCGAGTTCGGCCCGCACGCGATCGAGACCGAGGGCCTCGAATTCGAGCATCGCCATGGTGCCGGTGGCATCCTGCAACAGGGTATGATCGATCCGAACGGCGATCTCCTCGCCGGGGTGCAAACGTCCCGAAACCAGATGCGCCTCCAGGATTTTTTGCGTCAGATTCCTGGTCATGACCATATCCGTACCTCCTTGCTCATAAAGCCGATTTTGTTCCGCCCTGCCGGTTGGATTACAAATCTACATCCCTCCCGAAATTTCTGAATTCATCCAGATTGCTGAACTCGGCCCAAGCCAGGTACTGGTTCGGCGCGTTGACGAAATCGAAGACATTTTGCAGGATGTTGAAATGCTTACGCTCCTCGCCGGCGATCCGCGAAAGCAGCTGTTTAATCCCGGGGGCCGGGGTGTGGATGGCGATCTCTTCGTAAAACCGGAAACTTTCCGCTTCGAGCTTCATCGCGTGCCGATAACCCGCGAGATCATCCCCCGTCGAGCCGGCCACGGATTTTTCGGCGATCAGCTTTTCAAAAATGTTCCGGGCATTTTCCAGCGCCGTCGAGTCGGTCATGGCCGGGGCCTCCTGATTTTTCAGCGCCTGAAAAATTTCGTAATGTTTTTGTTCATCCTCGGCGAGACCCAGAAAAATATTACGAAGCCCCGTGACCTTGGTCGCCGCCGCCAGTTTTTCGTAATAGGTCTTGCCGTCCAACTCCATCTTCATGGCAAAATCGTAGACATTCATGAGGTCCTCCCACGTTGTTCATTTCGGTGACGTTACAGAGATTAAACCTTAGCGCTTCCCCCCGCGCTGTCAAATCTGACGGCCCCCAAAACAACAAAAGGCGCATCGTGCGCCTTTTGCCTCCTTCCCGTTCATCGAGTTGTTGTTCCTAGATCATCGGCCCGGATTTGGGATGGGCCAAGTCCTCGCATTCGCGATAATCCCAGCAACGTTTATTGTTGTCCGGGGTCCGAATAAGCATATGTCCGCTGGTCAGGCTGCAACTGATAACCATCCCTTCTTCACGGCTGAAGGGATGCGCGACAAACGCGTCTCGTCCGGCTTCGGCTTCGAGACAGTGATGTTCGAATCGCTCTTTTTTCATTTTATGCTCCTTTCTTTTCTTCCCCCTCACATCTCCTGCCGTGATTTCATTTTAGCACATTCGAATAATCGCATACTACCCCTAGATCATCATAAAATCCTGAAAAAAACTTCAAAAGGAGCGGATCGGAAGACACTGGCTATAATGGGTAGCAGCCACCCGCAACGCCACCGAGAGGAGCAGCCCCATGCCTTACCGCCATGAAAACGAAGTCGCCATCGTCCTCGGCGGCGAAGCCGGCCAGGGGATTCAAACCCTGGAAACGATTCTCACCAGGATGCTGAAAGCCGCCGGGCTGCATGTCTTCGCCACCAAGGAGTACATGTCCCGCGTTCGCGGCGGCAGCAATTCGGCCAGCATCCGGGCGGCGTCCGAACCGGTGCGCGCCCATATCGAACGCATGGACATCGGCGTCCTGCTCGACCGCGATGCCCATGCCTGGCTGGCCAATCGAATAACGCCAAAAACCTTGCTGATCGGCGATCCCGCGACCCTGGGGGAAATCGACGGCCTGCTGTCCCTGCCCCTGGCGGAGTTGGCCCGCCAGGCGGGCGACAAAATCCTGGCCAATGGCATCGCCGGCGGTTTTGTCGCCGGACTTCTCGGCCTGCCGCCGGCGCCGCTGGAAACGACCCTGCGCGAACTCTTCGCCGACAAAGGACCGGAGGTGCTGGATTCGAATCTCCACGCCGCCCGCCTCGGCTGGGACCGGGGCCAAACCGCCGCCGAAGAAAGCCGCCCGGACTTTCACCTCGCCGCCAACCCGGATCTTGCCGGACGCATCTTCCTGAACGGCAGCCAGGCCGTCGGGCTGGGCGCCATCGCCGGCGGCTGTAATTTCATCGCCTCCTATCCCATGTCGCCGAGCACCGGGGTACTTCAGTTCCTGGCCCAATACGCCGAACGCTTCGGCATCGTCGTGGAACAGGCCGAGGACGAAATCGCCGCCATCAACATGGGCCTCGGCGGTTGGTACGCCGGCGGCCGGGCCATGGTCAGCACCTCGGGCGGCGGCTTCGCCCTGATGGCGGAAGGCCTCAGCCTGGCCGGGGCCATCGAGTCGCCCATGGTCATCCATCTGGCCCAGCGCCCCGGCCCGGCCACCGGCTTGCCGACCCGCACCGAGCAGGGCGATCTCGATCTGGCCCTGTACGCCGGCCACGGCGAATTCCCCCGCGCCATCCTCGCCCCCGGCACCCTCGAGGAGGCCTTCCGCTGCGCCGAACAGGCCTTTATCCTGGCCGACGCCAGCCAATGCCCGGTCTTCATCCTCACCGACCAATACCTGCTCGACAGTGCTTATGATCTCGACACCCTCCCCCTCCCGGACATACCACCCGTGCCGCGCATCGTCGCCACCGCGGCCGATTATCGGCGCTACGCCGCCAGCGAAAACGGCCTCTCGCCCCGGGGCATTCCCGGCCACGGGCACGGCTTGGTCCGGGTCGACAGCGATGAACACGACGAATCCGGCTTCATCACCGAAGAAGCGGAGGTGCGCCTCGCCATGGTAAATAAACGGCTGAAAAAGCTCGCGCTGCTGCGGGATCGTCCGGAGTTTCCACCCTGCTGGTCCGGCCCGGCGAATCCGCGCCGGTTGATCGTCGGTTGGGGATCGACCCGCGCCGCCGTCGAGGAGGCACTCGCCCAGGTCGCCGATCCGGCCACGGCCTGCCTGTATTGCGCCCAGGTCTATCCCTTGCCGGAAGCGTTCAAACGCCATCTGCTTGAGGCACCCCGGCTGATCGTCATTGAAAACAACGCCACCGGCCAATTCGCCCGCCTCATCCAGCGAGAAACCGGGCGGCGGGCGGACGCCCACTGGCTGCGCTACGACGGCCGACCCTTCAGCGTCGAGGATGTGGAAAACCGCTTGCGTCGGGAGGTGAACCCATGAACGGCAATCCCTTTGTCCGCGAAGGATGCGACGTCGCCTGGTGTCCCGGCTGCGGCAATTACGCCATTCT
>CALJLX010000250.1 GCA_937982495.1 uncultured Desulfuromonas sp. | reverse complement strand
CGCGAGGATCTGCGTCTTGGTGGCGCCGGCAACGTCGTCAACAATCTGGTCACGCTCGGTTGTCGGGTGCGGGTGGTCAGTGTTCTCGGCGAGGACGGCGACGGCCGTCTGATTCGTTCCCTGCTCCAAGCCCAGGGCATCGCCGTGGACGGCATTTTCAGCGATCCGCGCCGGGTGACCAGCCGCAAGACTCGGGTGTTGGCGAGCAACCAGCAGATGCTGCGCATTGACCGGGAGAGCAAAAATTCCATTGACGAGGTACAGGCGGCCCGCCTGATGGACTATGTTCGCGCCGTCGCCGATGATTTTCAGGTGATTCTCGTTTCCGACTACCTGAAAGGGGTTCTGACCGAAGAGGTGCTGCGGGAACTGATCGCCCTCGGCCGGGAGAAGGGAATACCCGTGGTCGTCGATCCCAAAGGAGACGATTATTCCAAATACCGGGGGGCGACCCTGCTCACGCCGAATCGCAAGGAAGCGCAAAAGGCCTCCGGCGTCGCCATCGTCGATGAAGACTCGTTGCTTAAAGCGGGGCGGACCTTGCGCGAAAGGCTTGAGCTCGACGCCTTGGTGCTGACCCGCAGCGAAGAGGGGATGAGCCTCTTTATGGGCGATGGCCGCGAACTGCACATGCCGACCAAGGCGCGGGAGGTTTTCGACGTCTCCGGCGCCGGCGATACCGTACTCTCGGTGATCGGCGTCGGGCTGGCGGCGGGCCTGAACCTCGAACAGGCGGCGGCGGTCTCCAATCTGGCCGCCGGAGTCGTGGTCGGCAAGGTTGGCACCTCCACGGTATCCCCCGATGAAATCCTTCAGGCCGCCGGCGCAGCGCACGCCGACGGCGATCTCAAGATCAGAAACCGCGAGGCCCTGGCCGCCGTACTGGAGGGGGAGCGACGGCGCAACAAACGCATTGTCTTCACCAACGGCTGTTTCGACCTGCTCCACGTCGGCCATGTCAAATATCTGCAAGCGGCCCGCCGCCTCGGCGACCTGCTCGTCCTCGGCCTCAATTCCGACGCTTCCATCCGCCGCCTCAAAGGGCCGAACCGCCCGCTCATCTCCCAGGACGAACGCGCCCACATCCTCGCCGCCCTCGACTGCATCGACTATGTAGTGATCTTCGACGAAGACACCCCCCTCGAACTTATTCGCCTGTTGCGCCCGGATATCCTGGTCAAAGGAGGCGACTACACCCCGGAAGGAGTGGTCGGCAAGGAGATCGTCGAGAGCTACGGCGGCCGGGTCGAGTTGATCCAGTTCGTCGACGGCAAGTCGAC
>CALJLX010000249.1 GCA_937982495.1 uncultured Desulfuromonas sp. | reverse complement strand
TTGGCCGGGGCTCCCCGGCGGCGCGGGGAAGGCTGGCGGCACGGATGCTGGCGCCGTTGATCCTCGGCCTGGTCGACCGCGCCGACGCCCTGGCCCGGGAGAGCGCGGCGGCAGGGGCCTCCGCGGAAATTCCCGGAGCCGCTTTCGATCCCTCCCCCTGGAACCGTCCCCTGGTCGGCGGGGCGCTGCTGGCGTTGCTGCTCATCTGGGGCTTTCTCTAACCCCTTTTCTTTAGGCTCGAATCCCGATGAAAACCATCCGCTTGACCATCGAATACGACGGCACCGCCTATGTCGGCTGGCAGATTCAGGCCAACGGCACGGCCGTGCAGCAGGTGCTGGAAGAGGCCCTGGCGCGGGTCCTCGGCCATGCCGTGCGCATCGCCTCGTCGGGGCGGACCGATGCCGGGGTGCATGCCCGGGGGATGACGGCCCACTTCCGCACCGAGCGTGAGCTGCCGATGAGCGCCTATCGCGAAGGACTGAACTGCCTGCTGCCGGCGGATATCGCCGTGCGCGGGGCCGCCGAGGCCCCGGACGATTTCCACGCCCGTTTCGATGCCCGGGGCAAGTGGTATCGCTACACCCTGCACACCGCACCGGTGCGCTCCCCCCTGGCGGCACGGTATGCCTGGCATGTGTCGCGTCCCCTCGACGAGGAGCGGATGCGCCGGGGCGCGGAACTGTTCGTGGGCCGTCACGACTTCGCCGCTTTTCGCACTTCGGGTTGCGATGCCGTGACCACGGTGCGGGAAATGCGCTCGGTGGACCTTGTTCGGGAAGGGGAGTTGCTGCATATCGACGTCAGGGGGACCGCCTTTCTCCGCAATATGGTGCGGATCATGGCCGGCACCCTGGTGGAGATCGGCTGGGGCAAGCTCGGCCTCGACGACCTTACAGGGCTGTTGCGAGGGGAGGCGGGACTGCGGCCGGGGCGCACCGCGCCGCCGCAGGGGCTCTGTCTGATGGAAGTCCGGTACGAATGAAGGGGGCGTTTTCGCCCCTTTTTTTATGAGAAATATGCGGGATTATGAGCGTCGAGATGTATTTTGACTAAAATCAAAAAATGTTCTATTTTTCTCTTGATTCTATGTTTAGTCTTTTGATAGTGTTTAATCAAGCTGAATTTGCGAATGAATTTCCTTGATAATAACTAACGCTGTTTTTTTCGGTGAGTAACCAATCGCGCCACCGCGAAATCGCGGCCCGGCCACTTCCCCCTGAGGAAAGGAGATCGACCATGATGACATTTTTGATCGTGATCGGCGTAGTCGCCGGAGTGACCGTGGGCATCCAGATGCTGCTCTACAAAACCTCTTCCGCATCCCGCTGACCCCCTCCCCAAAGTTTCCGTAAACGAAAAAATCCCCGCTGCCAGGCGGGGATTTTTTCGTTTCAGCTTCGCGATTCCGAAGGCTTGAGCATCTCCGGCAGATCCAGTTCGCTGCGGTCAAGTTCGTTACGGATCCGTTCCTCCTCGACGCCGATGGCTTTGAAGAGGCCGTTCACCGTTTGCTGGGTGACATAGTCGACGAGATCGACTTGCGGCTCGTCGAAGGTCGGCGGCGCGGCCGGATCAGGCTCCCGCACTTGCCGTTGGGCATGGAGGGCGGCCAGAAGTTGGCCGTACTGGGCGAGGCCGCTGTTTTTCGCCAGGGACTCCATGACCACCGGGGCCAGGGATTCCTTGAGCTTGCTTTCGGTCTGCTCTTTCAGATAGTCGGTGGCGGCGGTCTTGCCGGCGTCGAGCAGGCCCCGCGCGCGGATGGCGTCGATCTGGTCGAGGGCGGAAAGCAAAACCGGGACGGCGCCGGGGACGGCGGTTTCCGCCGCGCGGTTCATGACCAGCAGCAGGGGATTGACATCGGGCCTGGCCTGGATGTCGCGGATCAGGCCGAGGGCGAGGTTCACCGGCGGCGGCAGCAGGATGCGAACCAGCGGGTTATCGAGGTAACCGCCGGGGCGGGACAGTTCATTCGCCACCAGATGAATCCCCTGACCCAGGCCCTTGACCAGTTGCCCGGCGAGACTGTTGCGAAACTTGTCTTCGGCGAAACGGGAAATCCCCGATTTCATTCGGTCGAGGGGGTGACCGCCGGCGCACGAGGTGAGCAGCGACAGGGCGAGGAGGCAGGCGACGAGGGCACGCATGGATAAAAGACTCCGACAGGTAAGGGAAGGGGATGGTTAACGGGCGGGATTCTAGCAGGAGTCGCGGCAAAAGGGGAGGGTAGATTCGATCGTCCCGGGATAAGATGGGTAAAATCATGGCTGTTCCGCGAGATGGCGGTGAAGGCAGATTTCACCATGGTCGCGCATGGAACTCGGCCGAAAGGTCGCAATAACAAATTTGGTCAAGGTCGGCGCCGTCATATGGCTTCCCGGTTGTGCGTAATAACCGTTTTCGTCTTCTGTTTGTCTTGTCATACCCTGCGAGGCGTGGTCAAGAAAACATTTTTCCTGGATGGCGACCATGCCCAGGCCTCTCGCCTGAGCGGCCAATGTGATCGTTTTGTCATGGTTTCAAGGTTGGGACGCGCACAGCCCGACCATTTTTCCTGTATTTTCTTTTCCCTCATCCTGCCGGAAAGTTTCGTACAATTGAATAACTTGATTAATTGTGGCACGT
>CALJLX010000248.1 GCA_937982495.1 uncultured Desulfuromonas sp. | reverse complement strand
TCGGCGAGGGCAAGAATCCCGGGGGATTGAATCCCATCGTCGTTGGTTACAAGAATCCGCAAGCGTACCTCGCAGAGGGGAAGACTATCAAGAGTTGGAAGAGTTGGATAGCGAATCGCGCAGACGCACCAGATCTCGGCGAATTTCGTCGATAATCCGGCGGTTTTTAGCGGACTGGACCGGGGGAGGAGCGTCCCCTCCCCCGGCGGTCTTTCTGTTCAGAATTTTTTTGGCACCGGCAATGGTCAGGCGTTGGCGGTGAAGAAGATCTTTGATCAACAGTGCCGTTTCGATATCCCGACGCCGGTAAAGACGCTGGTTGGAACGGCTTTTCTGGGGAGAGAATACCGGGAATTCCGCTTCCCAATAACGCAGGACATGGGCCTTGATCCCCGTAATTTCGGCAACTTCACCGATTTTAAAGTACAACTTGTCGGGAATTTCGGCGTTCATGGCATCACGTGGTGATGTTACCCCTCGTTATTGATGGAAGCCTTGAGAACCTGACTGGGTTTAAAGGTAAGAATGCGTCGAGAGGTAATTTCGATTTCATCCCCCGTCTGCGGATTGCGGCCGCGACGGGTGGCCTTTTCTTTAACGACAAAATTGCCGAAACCGGCGATCTTGATCTTTTCACCCTCTTCAAGATTGGATTTCATGATGTCGAACACCATTTCGACAATGTCAGCGGATTCCTTCTTGGAGAAGCCGGTTTTGAGGTATACGTTTTCTATCAGATCCGCCTTGGTCATAACTCCTCCGCGTAAAAATTTACACAGGTCCTTGAATTTACGGACTTTTATAACACAGCCTCAGAGGCTAAGCAACCGCTTTTTTTAGCGGATCTCGGCGCCGAGGTTTTTCTCCAGGGTACGAATGAGCTTGCCGTGGATACCCTGTATTTCCTCGTCGGTCAAGGTTTTTTCGAGGGACCGGTAACGCACGCGAATGGCCAGGCTCTTCTTCCCCGCCGGCACTCCGGCGCCACGGTAGACGTCGAAGAGGGTAATCTCTTCGATACTCTTGTTCTTGATTTCCGCCAGGGTCGACAAGACCCGTGCGGCCGGGATCTCCTCAGCGACCAACAAGGCACTATCGCGGCAGACATCGGGGTAACGGGAGAGCGGACGAAAGCCGGGATGCCCCTGGGTCTGCTGGAAGAGCGCGGTCAAGTCGAGATCGAGCAGATAGACCGTTTCATCGATATCGAATTCCCGCAGGATCCGGGGGTGAACCTCCCCCAGGGAGCCGAGCAACTGTTTGTCGCAGCGCAGGGAGCAGGATTTTCCCGGATGGAGGAAAGGCTCACGGGAATCGGCATCCCAGGCCGGGGCGGGGAGCGTGAAAAGACCCAGAATCCCTTCGGCGAGCCCCTTGATATCGTAGAAATCGACATCGGCCCGTTCCTGCGCCCAACCTTCCGGCGCGCGACGGCCACAGAGAGCGACGGTCAGCCGCAGGGACTCATAGGGAAGCTCCTCCCCCTCCACTACCTGAAAGACCGGCCGCAGTTCAAAAACCCGGGGATCGCTGTTGCGATAGGCGAGATTACCGGCGACGCTGGCCAGTACGCTGGGAACAAGCGAGGTGCGCATGACCGCCTGCTCCTCGGTGAGAGGATTGAGGACTTTCACTGTTTTACGCCGGGCATCGTCGTTGGCGAGACCGATGCGATCCCAGGCGCTTTCGGCGATGAAGGAGTAATTGATCATCTCGGAAAAGCCGGCCCCCACCAGATAGTCCCGCACCCGGCGCACCAGTCCAACATGGGGGGAATCTTGATGACTGACCAGGGCGCCGCTCGGCATGGTCACCGGAATCCGGTCGTAACCGTTGAGTCGGGCAATCTCCTCGATCAGGTCGATTTCCCGTTCCACGTCCGGGCGGAAGGACGGCACCTCGACGGTCAAGGCCCCATCATTCTCGATCCGGGCGACAAAGCCGATGGCATCGAGAAGTTCCTTGATCTTCACGGCCGAAAGCTCCAGACCAAGGACGGCGTTGACGCGGACAACAGTCAGGGGCAGGGAAATCTTCGGCAATACTCGCGGATAGACATCGATCCGGCCGCGAGCGACGCTGCCGCCGGCCAACTCCTGAATCAACGCCGCCGCCCGATCAAGGGACAGTGGAACCATGTCGATATCGGCGCCGCGTTCGAAGCGATGGGAGGATTCGGTGTGAATCCCCAGGCGCTTGCTGGTTCGGCGGATGGTGGGCGGATCGAAATAGGCGCTTTCCAGAAGGACGTCGGTCGTTTCCGGCTTGATCTCGGAATTCTCCCCACCCATGATGCCGGCCAGGGCCACCGCCCCCTGGCCGTCGCAGATGGTCAGGTCGGATGCCTTGAGTTCTCTTGGCTGGCTGTCGAGAGTCGTGAAAAGCTCCCCCTCCCCCGCCGGTTTTACGACAATGCGTCCTTCGCGCAACAGATTGAAATCGAAGGCATGCAGCGGATGCCCCAGTTCCAGCAGCACGAAATTGGTCACGTCGACGACGTTGTTGATGGAACGCATGCCGACGGATTCCAGGCGGCGCACCATCCATTCCGGCGAAGGCCCGATTTTGACCCCCTTGATGAGACGCGCGGCATAACGCGGGCAGCGCTGGGGTTCTTCGATGGTCACCGAGGTTTCGACTTCGATGGGGGCGCCGTTCTCGTTCACCGCCGGGATCGGTCGTTTGAGGGAACGGCCGGCCATGGCCGCGACTTCCCGGGCGACGCCGACAACACTCAGACAGTCGGGACGATTGGGGGTCAATCCCAGTTCGAAACGCACATCTTTAAGACCCAAAGCCTCGAAGACCGGTTGGCCCAAGCTCAGCCCCGGGGGCAGGATCATGATCCCTTCCGCTTCCTCGGCCAGCGCCAGTTCCTTTTCCGAACAGAGCATGCCCATCGATTCGACGCCGCGAATCTTCGATTTCTTGATGG
>CALJLX010000247.1 GCA_937982495.1 uncultured Desulfuromonas sp. | reverse complement strand
CGCCGCCAGCAAGGAACAGGACACCGGCGCCGAGCAGGTGAACCAGGCGATCCAGCAGCTCGACCAGGTCATCCAGCAGAACGCCTCCGCTTCCGAGGAGATGGCCTCGACTTCCGAGGAACTGTCGAGCCAAGCCGAGCAGCTGCAAGAGACCATCGCCTTCTTCAAGGTCGATACCCGCACTTCCGGCATGACGCGCACACCGGTTTCGTCCCGTAAACCCGCGAAGAAGAGCATCGCCCATGTTTCGGGCAAGGCGACCATCCCGGCCAAGAGCGCGGGGAGCGGGCTGATGCTCGACATGGGCAAAGGCAAGGACAAGCTGGACGAGGAATTCGAGCAATTCTGATAGGAACAAGTGAGGCGTGAGGGGTGAGGAGTGAAGGGTTATAGTTCCTTCGCCTCACCCCTCACGCCTCACCCCTCACATTTCCAGAGGAACCATGAACCTGCATCCCAGAGACTTCACCCGCCTGAGCGGATTCATCTACGGCGAACTGGGGATCAAGATGCCGCCGAGCAAGACGACCATGCTCGAAGGGCGCCTGGCCAAACGGCTGCGCGCCCTCAAGCTCGACAGCTACGGCGCCTATTGCGACTACCTGTTCAGCGACCGGGGCCTGACCGAGGAGATGGTGCATCTGACCAACGCGGTGACCACCAACAAGACCGATTTCTTCCGCGAGCCGAACCATTTCACCTATCTTACCCAGACCGTCATTCCCGAATTGTTGAAGATCGGCACCGCCGAACGGGGCAAGCTGAAGATCTGGAGCGCCGGCTGCTCCTCCGGCGAAGAGCCCTACACCCTGGCCATGGTCCTGAGCGAATTCCGCGAACAGCATCCGGATCGCTGCCCCCGTCCCCAGATCCTCGCCACGGACATTTCCGACCGGGTGCTCGATATGGCCCGGCGCGCCGTCTATCACCTGGACCGTATCGCCCCGATTCCGCCGTTGCTGCGTCGCAAATATCTGTTGAAAAGCAAAAACCACAGCAATCCTGTCGTGCGCATCGCCCCGGAGCCGCGGGAAATGGTGTCCTTTGGCCGCCTCAACTTCATGGATGACGCCTTCGGGCTGGATGAAATGCAGGATGTGATCTTCTGTCGCAACGTCATCATCTACTTCGACCGGGAAACCCAGGAACAGCTGGTGCGCAAGTTCTGCCGCCATCTGCGACCGGGCGGTTACCTCTTTCTCGGCCATTCCGAATCGCTGCACGGCTGCGACGTGCCGGTAAAGCAGGTGGCGCCGACCGTCTATCGGAAGCTCCCTTTATGACCGCGATGGGCGCAACGGCTCTAAATCCATCTCAAACCGGAGACCCGGCGGTCAACGCACTCTGAACATACGCCCGTCTCGATTTTTATCCCTGCCTTATTTCGACGATTTTCTCAAGAATGCGCTTTTGCAGAGTTGGCCGTTACAGATTAAATTGGTAAACTTGCAAAGCTCGTCGAACGGTCTAGCCAAAACACGCTGCGACGTACAATCTCCATGCGAGAGAGAGGGTCCTGCCCATGCCTGTCGATCTTTCACAGGTTCTGATTGTCGAAGACGACACGGCTCACATCGAAGCCATTGCCCGGTCCTTCGCGCGGATTTTTCCCGATACGCGCATCCGCCGGGCCGAGAGTCTGGCCGAATATCGACAGGCCATCGTTAGCGATCCCCCCGACGTCGTGCTGATGGATCTCAACCTGCCCGACGGTCGCGCCATTGACGTGCTTTCCGACCCGACGGCGAACCCGGCCTTTCCGATTTTGATCATGACCGCCCACGGTGACGAAACCCGGGCGGTGGAAGCACTGAAGGCTGGGGCCCTCGACTATATCGTCAAATCCCCGGAAACCTTCGCGACCATGCCGCAAACGACGGTGCGGGCGCTGCGGGAATGGCGTTTGCGCCAGGATCGGGAACGGATGGCCACCGCCCTGCGGGAAACCGGCGAGCGCCTGACCGCGGTGATGGACAGCATCCCTTCGCTGATCTACGTCGCCGATCCGATCACCTACGAGATTCTCTTCATCAATGCCTATGGTCGCAAGGTCTGGGGGGACATTGCCGGCAAGAACTGCTGGCAGACCCTGCAAGAGGGACAGACCGGCCCCTGTCCCTTCTGCACCAACGACCGGCTCTTCCCGGCCGACGGCGAACCGGGGGAATCCCTGGTCTGGGAGGTTCATAACACCCGCAACGGCCGCTGGTACGAATGCCGCGATCAGGCGATCCGCTGGAGCGACGGGCGCTGGGTGCGCATGGAAATCGCCACCGACATCACCGAGCGCAAGGTCGCCGAGGAGGAGTTGCGCAAGCTGAGCCTGGCTGTGGAGCAGAGCCCGGCGGCGGTGCTGATCACCGACCCGGCCGGAGTGGTCGAATACGTCAACCCCAAGTTCACCCGCGTCACCGGCTACACCCTGGAAGAAGCCCAGGACCGCACCCCCAGCCTGCTCAAATCCGAGGGAATGTCCGAGGAGGCTTATCGCGACCTGCTCGACCGCCTCGCTTCCGGCGAGGAATGGCACGGCGAGATTCGCAGCCGGCGCAAGAACGGCGGCCGCTACTGGGAGCTGATGTCGATCTCGCCGGTGGTCGGTCCCGACGGCGCCATCACCCATTATGTGGCGGTCAAGGAGGACATCTCCGACCGCAAGGACTACGAGGCGCAGCTCGAATACCTCTCCACCCACGACGAACTGACCGGCCTGGCCAACCGGGCGCTCCTTTCCGACCGCCTGGAACAATCCATCCACTACGCCCAGCGCTCCGAACGCCAGGTGGCGGTGCTGCTGCTCGACCTCGACCGCTTCAAATTCATCAACGACAGCCTCGGCCACGATTTCGGCGACCGCCTGCTCTGCGAGGTGGCGCGACGGCTTCAGGAATCGGTGCGCGAGGCGGACACCGTCGCCCGTCTCGGCGGGGATGAGTTCGTCCTGCTCCTTACCGAACTGGCGGGGACCAAGGATGCGGGACTGGTCGCCAACAAAATCCTGCGCCAGCTCGCCGAGCCTTACCGCCTCGACGGGCGGGAAATCACCCTCACCGCCAGCCTCGGCATCAGCCTCTACCCCCGCGACGGGCTCGACGTCGCCACCCTGATCCGCAATGCCGACACCGCCATGTACCAGTCGAAGCGGGAAAGCAGCACCTTTTCCTACTACGCCACCGAGATGAACCAGAAAGTGCTGGCGACCCTGGAACTGGAAGGCGGTCTGCGCAACGCCCTGGAACGGCAGGAGTTTTGTCTGCACTATCAGCCCCAGGTCGACCTCGCCAGCGGCCGGGTGATCGGCTGCGAGGCGCTGCTGCGCTGGCTGCATCCGCAAAAAGGGATGATTTCCCCCGGCGATTTCATCCCCCTGGCCGAGGAAACCGGCCTGATCACCCCCATCGGCGCCTGGGCGCTGCACGAGGCCTGCCGGCAGGCGGTGGCCTGGCGGCAGGCCGGATTGCCGGAGCTGCGCATGGCGGTCAACCTTTCGGCTCGCCAGTTCCGCAAGGGGGATCTCCCCCAGCAGGTGCGCAAGGCCCTGCATCAGACCGGCCTGGCCGCCGACCGCCTGGAACTGGAACTGACCGAAAGCATGGTCATGGATGACCCGGTCGGCGCCAAGCAGACCATGCACGGCCTCAAAGAACTGGGAGTTTTCCTCAGCCTCGACGATTTCGGCACGGGCTATTCGAGCCTCAACTACCTGCGACGCTTCCCCGTCGACAGCCTGAAGATCGACCGCTCCTTCATCCGCGACGTCGTCGTCGATCCCAGCGGCGCCTCGGTCGTTACCAGCATCGTCGATATCGCCCACAACCTGCGCATCGCCGCCGTCGCCGAGGGGGTGGAAACCCGCGAACAGCTCGACTTCCTCATCGGCTGCAACTGCGATTCCTACCAGGGCTTTTTCTTCAGCCGACCGATTCCCGCCGACGATTTCACCAGCCTGCTGCGGGGGCAGTAACTGTTCAACCGACCTTTTCCAACAAGAACGGGCCGCCCCTTGCGAGGCGGCCCGTTCTTGTTGTTGATGAGGAAATTTGTACCCGAAACTTGCGGGTCAGTGGCCGTGCCCGGCGGCCGGCGCAGCCGCTTCGACGTGATGAGGCGCGCCATGCACCACCTGGGCTATTCCTTCCACGTAATGGACATAGGTCACATAGGCCGCGACGTACTCGCGCCCGGCGGCGATGCTTTCGTCGGCATGCTTGGCGGTCTCCAGGGCGTGGGCGAAGCGTTCGCGGATGCCCTCTTCGGTGTGCTGGAGAATCGCTTTGATCAGGGCGTCGATGTTCCCCTGGGCCAGGGCCTGATCGGCCTTGGCGACCACCGGGGCGATCTGGCCGGCGGGCTTGAGGCCGGTGTAGGGGGCGCCCTCGCCGGCGCGATGGAGGCGCACCAGGGTTTCGAAAAAGTAGCGGTCGGCCAGTTCCCGCGCCTCGGGGCCGAGCCCGCGCACCTTCAGGGTCTGGGCGAAGGCTTCGCGAATTTCCCCTTCG
>CALJLX010000246.1 GCA_937982495.1 uncultured Desulfuromonas sp. | reverse complement strand
TCCGGCAGACTGGGATGAGCGCGAATCCCCTCGGCCAGTTCCCGCGCCGTCAGCTCGCGGCTCATGGCCAAAGAGGCCTCGGCGATCAGCGACGAGGCGTCGGCGCCGACAATGGTCACGCCGAGAATCCGTTCGCCGTCCTGCTCCGCCAAAATCTTCACCGTGCCGCGCGGTTCTCCTGCGCACAGAGCCATTCCCGAGGCAAGATAAGCAAAGCGGCCTACCCGATAAGCGAGATCCTGCTCCCGGCACTGCTCCTCGGTCAGCCCGACCTGAGCGATCTCCGGATCGGTGAAAACGATGCTCGGCACCACCCGGTAATCGGCCCGGGCCTGACCGCCCAAGGCGTTTTCCACGGCGATCTCGGCCTGATAAGAGGCCACATGGGCCAATTGCCGGCCACCGGTCAGATCGCCGATGGCATAGATTCCGTCGACGCCCGTGCGCATTCCGTCATCGACCGACACGGCGCCCCGCTCCAGGCGCACTCCGAGATCTTCGAGCCCGAGCCCTTCGCTGTTGGGACGACGCCCAACGGAAAGCAGGATTTTTTCGATTTGGAGAGTTTCGCCGTTGGAAAGCCGGACATGCACCCCGTCGGAGCGGGATTCAACATCCGAAACGGCGGTGTCGAGATGAACCTTGACCCCGGCCGTCCGGAAGGATTTTTCCACTTCGCGCACCGCCTGCCGGTCGCTGCGCGCAAGCAGCGTGGGAAGCTGTTCTACAATGTCGACGGCGACGCCGAAGGTGGAAAAAATCCCGGCGAATTCGCATCCTATATAGCCACCACCGACAATCAGCAGGCTCTTGGGAAGATCCTTAATAGCAAGAAATTCATCGCTGGTCAAAACATTTTTCCCGTCCGGCGCGAAGCCTTCGGGCACCAGCGGACGACCGCCGGTGGCCAGGATGACGGCCTTGGCGCGCAGGTGCCCGACCGCCCCCTGGCCGCGGATTCCGACCCGGCCCGGGCCTTCGAGAAAACCGCTGCCGTGGTAGAGATCGACGCCGTTGCCCTTGAGCAGTTGCGCGACTCCGTCGACCAGTTGGGAGACGACGCCATCCTTGCGCTCGGCGGCCGCGGCAAAATCGAAGACGGGCTCACCGAGGCGGATGCCGTGGCCGGCGGCCTCGCGCAGAAGGCGCAACAGGCGGGCGCTGCTATACAGGGCCTTGGTCGGGATACAGCCCCGATTGAGGCAGGTTCCCCCCACCGCCTCGGACTCCACCAGACAGACCCGGGCGCCGCGCTGGGCGCCGCGAATGGCGGCGACATAGCCCCCCGGGCCGCCGCCGATCACCGCCAGATCGTATTCCTTCACCGCTTATCTCCCGCAATCGGCCAGTCCCGCCGCAACGCATCGAGCAGTTGGCCATAGGGTTCCCCGTCGGCCTCCAGGGTCATCCGGCGGGAATCGTCCGTTGAGTGCTCCAGCCGTACCCGCAAACCCTCCAGCACCAGCTGCGGAAAACGATCAGCCCACTCGACCACCGTCACCCCGACGCCATGGAGATAATCCTCAAAGCCGAGATCGACCAGATCCTCCACCGAAACCAGCCGGTAGAGGTCGAAATGATAGAGGGGCAACCGCCCCGCGTAGGGATTCATCAGCGTGTAGGAAGGACTGGTCACCGGTTCATCCTCGGCGACCTCCAACCCCCGGGCCAGCCCCTGGGTGAAACAGGTCTTGCCGGCCCCCAACTCGCCGTGCAGCAGCACCACTGAGGAAGGGCCGAGCAACCGCCCCAGGGCTGCCCCCAGTTCCCGGGTCTGTTCCGGCGAGGTCGTTTCCAGCGTCCAGGAAAGCACGGCTCAGGAACGCATGGAGCGGATGATGTCGAAACGCGCCACGACCCCAAGCAGCTTTTCGCCGGCGACCACGGGAATCAGATGGACCGAGCGGTCGACCATCAACCCGGCGATGTCGGCGACGGGGGTGTCGGGGGAGCAGGTGGTGATCTCGCGAGAGCAGATCTCGCCGACCTTGCGGGCGGTGATCTTCTTCACCTCTTCCTGAAAGGTCTTTTCGCTTTCCAGATAGAAGACCCAATCGAAAATGGAAATAACCGTGGGAATATGCAGGGGCTTGTCCTGCTCGACCAGATCCGTTTCCGTCACCACCCCTTCCAGCCGCCCTTCGCCGTCCACCACCGGCAGGGCGTTGACGTTGTACCGGGCAAAGAGACGGGCCAGTTCGTCCACCTCGGTCTCGGCGGTAACGGTGTAGACCCGGGTGGTCATGATATCTTTCGCGGTCAGCATGCGATCTCCTCGTTGAGTGGATAAGTTCCGGCAATAGCGAACGGCACGGCCTCAGGAAGGGCTGTCCTCGATTTCCCCGGCGGCCAGGGCGGCACGGGCGGCGGGCAGTTCCCGCAGCAGATCGGAAGCGAAGAGCCCCGAATTTCCCTGACGCGCGGCAAGACGGTCCCCGGCCAGGGCGTGCAGGTAAACCCCAAGGACGGCGGCGGACTCCGGCGTCAGGCCCTGGGCCAGTAGCCCGCCGATGATCCCGGTCAGGGCGTCCCCCATGCCGCCGCCGGCCATGCCGGGATTGCCGCCGGCATTGATCCGCACCCGGCCGTCGGGCAGGGCGACGACGGTGCGCGCACCCTTGAGCACCAGCGTCACCCGATAATCGAGGGCGAAACGACGGGCCGCGCCGACCCGGTCGGCCTCGATGTCGGCGACGGACGTTCCGGTCAGGCGGGACATCTCGCCGGGATGGGGGGTAAGGACCGCCTGCAGATCGGGGATATCCCGCAGGAAGCTGGGATACGGGCCGAGGGCGTTGAGACCGTCGGCATCGATGACCATGGGCAAGGGACACTCACGGACCAGCTTGCGCACCAGCTCCGTCGTCTCTTCGGAGGTGCCGAGCCCGGGACCGACGGCAAGCGCCTCCTTGTCCCGCCACAGATCGCGAAGCGCTTCCCCGGCCGCCAGGGCCAGGGCGCCGTCGACCTCGGCCAGGGAAGCGGTCATCACTTCGGTGAGCTTGATCGCCATGGCCGGCTGGACCGAAAGCGGACAACCCAGGGTCACCAGCCCGGCGCCCATGCGCAGACCGCCCTCGGCGGCCAGCGCCGCCGCGCCGGTCTTGCCCCGAGAACCGGCCACCACCAGCAGATGGCCGAATGTTCCCTTGTGCCCGGTGGCCGGACGGGCGGGGAGCAACGGCCCGACCTCGGCAGCGGTGACAAGACGGAAGTCCTCTTCGCAGGCCGCCAGCAGGGTCGCGGGAATACCGATATCGAGAACCTCCAAGGTTCCGACCTGTGCCCATCCGGGATAAAGCGCCTGCCCCAACTTGGGCGCGGCGAAGGTCAGGGTCAGGTCCGCGCGCACCGCCTTGCCGAGCAGGGAACCATGGGTGGCATCGACGCCGGAAGGGATATCCACGGCCACCACCGGACGCCCGCAGGCGTTGATCCAGTCGATGGCCCGCCCGTAGTGGCCGCGCACCGGGGCACAGAGCCCGGTGCCGAAGAGGGCGTCGACCACCAGACGGGTCGCGCCGAGTTCGTCCAGGGCCGTCAGCAGTCGGTGCTCATCGGGCACGAATGCCACCTGGCCGCCCATCCGCGTCAGAATATCGAGATTGACGGAAGCATCGCCGACGATCGCCGACGGTTCGACGAGTACCAGCGTTTGCACTTGCCATCCCCAGTTGAGCAGATGCCGGGCAATGACATAGCCGTCGCCGCCGTTGTTCCCCTTCCCCGCCAGAATCAGCACGGGTCCGGGAAAGAATTCGGCATAGCGCCGGGCCAACCGCTCGGCCGCCCCCCGCCCGGCATTTTCCATGAGGACCACACCGGGGATGCCGAGATCTTCGATGGCCTGACGGTCGAGTTCACGCATCCGCGCGGCGGTCAACAATTTCATGGTCGCTCCAGAATCACCGTGGCGCTGGCGTAATCGCCCTCGTGGCTGTAGGAAAGATGAATCGCGGCGATCCCCCGTTCGGCGAGAATTTCCGCGGCCCGGCCGCTGACGGCCAGGGAGGGCTTGCCGAGATCGTCGCGAAGGACCTCCATGTCCTGCCAGGTGATCCCTTCCCGCAGTCCCAGACCAAGGGCCTTGAGAAAGGCCTCCTTGACCGCGAAACGGGCGGCCAGATGCGGCGACGGATCCGGCTTCGGCAGGCAGTAGGCCTGTTCGGCCGGGGTGAATATCCGCTGAATGAGCGCCCGATTGCCCTTTTCGAGAAAACGGCGAAAGCGGGAAGCGCGGCTCAGATCGGTGCCGACCCCGACGATCGCCATCCTATTCCCCCGGCCGCACCAAGGCGACCATCTCGCGCACCGCCCGCTCCAGCCCGACCAGAACCGCGCGGGAAATAATGCTGTGGCCGATATTGAATTCGTCGATGCCGCCGAGCGCCACCACATCCTGCACATTCTGGTAGTTGAGGCCGTGGCCGGCATTGACCCCCAACCCGAGCTTGCCCCCGGCGCGCACCGCCTCCTGGATCTTGAGCAGTTCGGCATAGCGCTTGTCGTAGCGGCGGGTTTCGCAATAGGCGCCGGTGTGGATCTCGACGGCGTCGCTGCCCAGGCGGTGGGCTTCCTTGATCTGCTCCAGATCCGGATCGACGAAGAGGCTGACGAGGATCCCCTCCTGCCGCAGCGTCTCGATCTGCTTTTTCAGCAACTGCCGATGACGCAGGACGTCCAGCCCCCCCTCGGTGGTCAGCTCTTCGCGTTTTTCCGGCACCAGGGTGACACAGTCGGGGCGAACCTTGAGGGCGATGCCGAGCATCTCGTCGGTCGCCGCCATTTCCAGATTGAGACGGGTCTTGAGCGTCTGCCGCAGCAAAAAGAGGTCGCGATCCTGAATGTGGCGCCGGTCCTCGCGCAGATGAACGGTAATGCTGTCGGCGCCGGCGAGCTCGGCCAACGCCGCCGCCGTCACCGGATCGGGTTCGTTGGTCCCCCGCGCTTGACGGACGGTAGCGACATGATCGACATTGACTCCCAGTCGCGCCACGGCTACTTCCCCTCCTTGGTGCCGCCCAGGTGACGCTCGATGGCATCGCCGATTTCGTGGGCCATTTCGGTGATCTGATACTTGTCCTGTCCTTCGAGCATGATCCGCAGCAGGGGCTCGGTCCCCGAATAGCGGATCAGCACCCGCCCCTTGCCGGCCAGCTTCTCCTCGACGGCGTCGATGACCTTTTGTACCTCGGGAATCTGGCCGATATCCCGCCGCTCCTTGACCCGGACATTGAGCAACACCTGGGGCAGGGAGATCATCACCTCGGCCAGCTCGGAGAGTCGCTTGCCGCTGCGCTGCATGATCGCCAGCACCTGCAGGGCCGAGATCATGCCGTCGCCGGTGGTGTTGTGATCGAGGAAGATCATGTGCCCCGACTGCTCGCCGCCGAGGTTGTAGCCGTGCCGCAACATCTCTTCCACCACGTAGCGGTCACCGACGGCGGTCTTCACCACCTGGCCTCCGGCTTTTTTCAGGGCGATGTCGAGCCCCATGTTGCTCATCACCGTCGCCACCAGGGTCTTCTTCGCCAGCTGGTTCTTGGCCAGCAGGTCCGTGGCGCAGATGGCCATGATATGGTCGCCGTCGACCTCGTTACCGAACTCGTCGACGAAAATCACCCGGTCGGCATCGCCGTCGAGGGCGATGCCGAGATGGGCGCGATTCTCCACCACCGCGTCGGCGATGACCTGGGGATGCAGGGAACCGCAGCCGGCATTGATGTTGGTGCCGTTGGGGGAAATCCCCAGGGGGATGACTTCGGCGCCGAGTTCCTCCAGAACCGCCGGCGCCACCTTGTAGGCGGCGCCGTTGGCGCAGTCGAGGACGATGCGCAAACCCTTGAGGTCAAGATCCTTGGGAAAGGCGGCCTTGAGAAAGACGACGTAACGACCCTTGGCGTCATCGATACGAAAGGCCTTGCCGACCTCCGAGGCGACCGGACGCAGGGAATCGATCTTTTTCGAATAGATCAGATCCTCGATCTTCAGTTCGGTCTCGTCGGGGAGCTTGAAGCCGGTGCCGTCGAAGAACTTGATGCCGTTGTCCTGGTACGGATTATGGGAAGCGGAAATCACCACCCCGGCGTCGGCGCGCATGGACGAGGTGATGAAGGCGATCCCCGGGGTCGGCAGCGGCCCGACCAGCAGCACGTCCACCCCCATCGAGCAGATCCCCGCCACCAGGGCGTTCTCGATCATGTAGCCGGAAAGCCGGGTATCCTTGCCGATGACGATCCGGTGCCGGCGTTTTTCATCCTTATCCTTGAAAATATAGGCGGCGGCGCGACCCAGCTGCATGACGATCTCGGTGGTCATGGGATGGATGTTGGCCACCCCGCGCACGCCGTCCGTGCCGAAAAGCTTTTTGCTCATTCCTTCTTTTCTCCTGTTTGCTCCCCCCCGATCGCTTCGGCGGCGGGGATCTCCGGTTCCGGCAATTTGACGATAGTGACATGCACCTCGACGGTGCGATCTTCCTTGAGATAAGTGTAGCGGCCCCGGTAATCGATCGGGACGATCAGACTGAAACTGTCCCGCACCCCTTCGATTTCCACGGGATCGGTTTCCGCTTGGGCAACATTCTTGAGTTCCCCCTCCGCCCCTTCCACCAGCACCTCGGCCGGCGCCAACTGAATCTCACGGAGTTCGAAACCGGGAGCGGGGGCGCCGCTGATGACCAGCTTGACCGGCACCTTCTTGTCTTTGATCCGCTCCAGCCGGACATCCACGAAGGAGGGGGAAAGACGGGTGATTTTCAGGGCACCGGGAAGGTTAAAGAGCTCTTCCAGGCGCCTGAAGGAGGTCACGCCCGGTTGGAGCCCCCGCAGGTCGACGGCGATCCCCATATCCTTGGGATCGAGGTTCATCAGAAGCGTCCGCGGTCCGCTGATGCGGACATCCACCTGGCTGGGAATTTCGTTGGCCACCATCAGGTTGGCCGGCAGATTCTTGATCGCCAGGGGCACCGCGTAGGAAAGCTCCTGCTTTTGCTCGCCCATGACAAAAAACCACAGGATCAGGGCAAAGGCCAGAGACAGCAGTTTGAGAAAGAGATTTTCCGTCAGTCGCCTGAACATGGTCTACCGTTTTTTCTTGGGCTTGCCCTCGCGAGGTTCGAAAAGCCGAGTCAGAACCCGCTTCAGGGAGGTGGAGTCAAGGTCACGGGTGATCCGGCCGCCGACCACCACGGAAATTTTACCGGTCTCCTCCGAAACGACAATGGCCACGGCATCGACCAGTTCGGTCAGGCCGATGGCGGCACGATGCCGGGTTCCCAGCGTCTTGCTGATGTCGGGATTCTGGGAAAGGGGCAAAAAACAGCCCGCGCGCTTGATCCGCCCCTGCTGCAGAACCAGGGCGCCGTCGTGAATGGGGGAATAGGGTAGAAAGATCGAGGTGATCAGGTCGCTGGAAACCTTAGCGTCAATCTCGACGCCGACTTCGAGAAAATCCTTGAGCCCGGTTTCCCGCTCGATGACGATCAGCGCGCCGATCCGCTTGCTGGCCATGCTGACACAGGCCTTGACCAGTTCGTCCATGACCTCGGTCTCTTCCTTGTAGGAGAGATCGGCGAAAAACGGGTTCCGCCCGACGTGAATCAGCGCCCGCCGGATGTCGTTCTGGAAGAGGACGACGATGACCAGGATGATCGAGGAGAGGAAGTTGTCGAGAATCCAGTGCAGGGTGTAGAGGCCGCTGACCTGGGAGGAGACATAGACCCCAAGAATCACCGCCAGGCCAAGAAGCATCTGCACGGCGCGGGTGCCCTTGATGAGCAGCATGATCCGGTAGATGACAAAGGCCACCAGGCCGATATCGAGCAGGTCGAGCAGCCACCGGAAGTTTTTCAGCCCATCGATCAACACCGCCATGCCCCACCAATCCCATCAAAGGGTTTCCGTCGCGACCCCTCCGCCTTGTATCGCCCAGGCCATCAACGCCGCCTCCCGCGCCGGAGCAACCTCGTGCACCCGATGGATCATCGCCCCGGCCCGGACGCCGAGCGCTACCGTCGCCAGGGTTCCGTAAAGGCGCCGGGAAGGCTCTGGTTGACCGAGAACCTTACCGATAAAACTCTTGCGCGAGGTTCCCAGCAGCAGCGGCCGTCCCAGCGTCCGGAACTCCCCGAGGCGCCGCAGGATTTCCAGATTGCCACTGGCGCTCTTGCCGAAACCGATGCCCGGGTCGACCGCCAGACAGTCTTCGGGAATGCCGGCGGCTTCCGCCCGCGCCATCCCCGCCCGCAGATATTCGA
>CALJLX010000245.1 GCA_937982495.1 uncultured Desulfuromonas sp. | reverse complement strand
CCGCCATATCGAAGATCTGGATATTGTCAAATGCCGCATCGGAAACGTAGATGTGGCCCTGGGAATCGACCGCCACCCCCCGCGGCCGGGCGAAGGAACCGGGGCCATCGCCAATAGCGCCAATGGTGGCGCGCACCTCGCCTTCCGAACCAAAGACAACGATGCGAAAGTTGAGGGAATCGACGACGAACACCTGCCCTGCCGCATCGACGGCGAGATTCGCCGGGCGATAGAGCGTCCCTTCCCCGAAAACGCGCAGAGGTTCCCCCTCGGGGGAAAAAACCTCAATCCGACCGCGCAGGGCATCGGCGACATAGAGTTTTCCATCCCTATCCAGCGCCATCCCCGCCGGCCGACCAAAACCCTGCTCCGGGGCGCGGGTGCCGAGCAGGCGCCCTTTACGATCGAGAACAAAGACTTGGTTCAGGCCCGTGTCGGAAACATACAACCATTTGCGTTTGGGATCGTAGGCCACCCCGACGGGTGAGACGAGCAGTTGTTCGCCGGCCGTCAGCAGATAATCGGCCCGGCGCTCGGCCAGGTCGAAAACGTGAACGGCATGGGCCTCGGGGTCGGCGGCCCAGACCCGCCCCTCCCCGTCGGCGGTCACGCCGTAGGGGGCACGCAGAGGCAATTCCGCCTCCCCTTCCCCCACCACCCAGCGCATCACCCGGGAAGGTCGGCCTTCACGGCGGAAATCCTCGGGCCCGTTGATTGCACGAAAATAGCGAATGCGTGGGGTATCGGGAGGGAGAGGCCAAACGATAGACTGAGCGGGATCGGAAACGAAAAGCCCTTCTTCGCCGAGCGAAACGCACCCGGCGGGAAAAGCCAGACAGAGAATGAAGAGCAGGCGGACAATCGTCGACATCAGGGCGTCAGTTTCTTGACCGGATAGCGTTCGCGCAGGGCGGCCATCCATTCGCCATAGAGTTTTTCACGGACATCGGACTCGAGAGTTTTGCGAATCTTATCCCGCACTTCCTCGAATTCCAGTTGCCGGGGGTCGTTGTTTTCAAAGAGCTTGACGATGTGGTAGCCGTACATGGTGCGGATCGGCTCGGAGATTTCCCCGGGCTTGAGCTGCTTGAGGGCATCCTCGAATTCCCTGACGGTCTGCCCTTCATGGAAATAGCCGAGATCCCCGCCCACATATTTGCTCCGGTCGTCGGAGTTGTAATAGGCCAGGTTGTAAAAATCCTCACCGGCCCGGGCCTGGGCTAGCAGACCTTGGGCCTTTTTCAGCAGCACCTCCCGCTCCTCTTTGTTGGAGGCGGGATCGACCTTGACCAGAATCTGGCTGGCCTTGAACTGACGCGGGCGTTTGTAGGTCGCGCGGCGTTCGTCATAATAGGCCCGCACCTGCTCATCCGTCACCCCGACACGTTGATCGACCGCCACCTTCTCGGCCTCGGCGGCGAGCAGTTGGCGATAGAGGGACGCTTTATAGCCGTCGACCCCTTCTTCGCCCAAGGCGGCGAGCAGTTCCTTCTCCGTCTTGAAACGGGCACGAAGTTGATTGAACTTCTCTTCCACGACAGCGCCGTCGACCCGCAATTCCTCGTCGAGGGCATTGCGAACCTTGAATGCCTGTTCGATTAGTTTTTCAAAGGCCTGCTCCTCGATTTGCGCCAGCTTTTCCTTTGATACGCCGACATGAAAAGCGACCTGCATGGGAATCAATCGTTGCTGCTCGCGACGCAACTCCTGGGCGGTAATCGGAACACCGCCGACTTCGGCCAGGATCCGCGCGGCAGCCCAGGCCCAAGAAGCTCCGAAAAAAGCCGAGAGGAACACGGCCAAAACAAACACTCTCGGAAAGGTAAATCGCATGCGCAATGCTCCTCAAGTCGACAGGGGAAGGTTGAGTTAATCCAGTGCCATGATAGGAAACCACCTTCGGCAAAGTCAAGGTCAATACAAGGATGGAAGGGACGTCGTCCAAGGCACGAACAAAAGCAAATGGGGTGGCTCCTTACGGAACCACCCCATTTGCTTTATTATGGCGGGGCTGACGGGACTCGAACCCGCGACCTCCGGCGTGACAGGCCGGCGTTGTAACCGACTCTACTACAGCCCCCTGGTTTTCTGTTTTGGTGGGCGAAACAGGGATCGAACCTGTGACCCTCGGTTTGTAAGACCGATGCTCTCCCGGCTGAGCTATTCGCCCATTATCTACTCGTAAAATGGCGGGGCTGACGGGACTCGAACCCGCGACCTCCGGCGTGACAGGCCGGCGTTGTAACCGACTCTACTACAGCCCCGCAAAAAAACAGGAAACAACACTCGGTCTGGGGTTCGGAAGAATCCGAGTCGGATGTTTCCTGCTTGAGGTCAAACTTGAAAATTAGTTAACCGCGTCTTTCAGGGCCTTGCCGGCCTTGAATTTCGGAGTCTTGGCGGCCGCGATCTCAATTTTCTTGCCGGTCTGGGGATTCTGGCCGGTGCGAGCGGCGCGCTCGCCGACACTGAAGGTACCGAATCCGACCAGAGCAACTTTTTCACCGGCCTTCAGGGCTTCGGTGACGGCATCGACGAACGACTTAAGGGCTTTCTCGGCATCAGTCTTGCTAAGTCCCGCTTTTTCTGCCATCGCATTGACAAGGTCGGCTTTTGTCACAACATACCTCCAGTTATTAGGAATGGATTAAGCCCTTCAAAACGAGGGCATATATATCAAACTTCCAAAAAGAGTGTCAAGCTAATATTTTGCTAAAAAGGGCTAATGGCGCACGGTTTCATCAGGTCCGGAGCCAAACTCTCCGGCTTCGCCGAGAGCCGGTAACGGAACGGATAGGCCCAGGGACTCTTCCAGAACCTGATCCATGTGAGAAACCGGTATCACACGCAGCGACTTGAGGATTCCCGGGGGAACCTCCTCAAGATTTTTTTCGTTCTCCGCCGGGATGAGAACCTTGGAAATCCCGGCCCGCTTCGCCGCCAACAGCTTTTCCTTGAGCCCACCGATGGCCAGCACCCGGCCGCGCAGGGTGATCTCGCCGGTCATCGCCAGATCGCGGTCGACTTCCCGCCCGGTGAGCGCGGAAGCCAGGGCCGTCGCCATGGTGATGCCCGCCGACGGGCCATCCTTGGGAATCGCCCCCTCGGGAACATGGATATGAATATCCAGCTTGTGATAGAAATCCTTCTCCAACGCCAGCTCCCGCCAGCGGGAACGGACATAGCTCAAGGCCGCCTGGGAGGATTCGCGCATCACTTCGCCCAGCTGTCCGGTAACCGTCAACTTCCCCTGCCCCGGCAGAATCGCGGTCTCGATGGTCAGCAGCTCGCCGCCGACTTCGGTCCAGGCCAGCCCGGTGACCATCCCCACCCGGTTTTCGTCTTCCTTGACTCCGTAGGTATAGCGGGGAACCCCCAGATATTTCTTGACCTGCGCCACCCCGACGGTGAATTTCTTCTTTTTATCCTTCGACTTCACCAGTTCCCTGGCGATCTTCCGGCAGATGTTGGCGACTTCCCGCTCCAGGTTGCGAACCCCCGATTCCCGGGTATACCGTCGGACGATCTCATAGAAGGTCGGCTCGGTGAAATGTACCTGCTCGGCGAGCAAACCGTGGGTTTCCAGCTGCTTCGGCAGCAGGTATCGCTGAGCGATGGCGAGCTTTTCCTCTTCGGTGTAGCCTTCGATACGGATGATCTCCATGCGATCCTGTAAGGGCCGGGGGATGGAGTGCAGGGAATTGGCCGTGGCGATGAAGAGAACGCTGGAAAGGTCGTAATCGACATCGAGGAAGTGATCGCCGAAGGCGTTGTTCTGTTCGGGATCAAGCACCTCCAGCAGCGCCGAGGATGGATCTCCGCGAAAGTCGGTGCTCATCTTGTCGATCTCATCGAGCAGAAAGACCGGATTTTTCACGGCGACCTTGCGCAATCCCTGAATGATCTTGCCGGGCATGGCGCCGATATAGGTCCGGCGATGGCCGCGAATCTCGGCCTCGTCCCGCATGCCGCCCAGGGACATGCGCACAAACTTGCGCCCCATCGCCCGCGCCACCGAACGCCCCAGGGAGGTCTTGCCCACCCCCGGCGGACCGACCAGGCAGAGGATCGGCCCCTTGATCTTCTTGACCAGCGCCTGCACCGCCAGATATTCGAGAATCCGCTCCTTAACCTTCTCCAGGCCATGATGGTCCGCTTCGAGAACGTCCTCGGCCCGGTCCAGATCGATCCGGTCCTGGGTCCCCTTTTTCCAGGGGAGGGACACCAACCAGTCGATATAGTTGCGCACCACCGTGGCCTCGGCGGACATCGGGGACATCATCTTCAGCTTGCGCAGTTCGGCCATCGCCTTGGCGCTCGCCTCCGCCGACATTCGGCGCTTCTGGATTTTTTCTTCGAGGTCGCGGATTTCCTGTTTGAACTCATCCTTCTCGCCGAGTTCCTTCTGGATCGCTCGCATCTGCTCGTTGAGATAATACTCTTTCTGGCTGCGCTCCATCTGACTTTTGACGCGGGTGCGGATCTTCTTCTCGATCTGCAGGATCTCGACTTCCCGCTCCATCATCGCCAAGAGCTGTTCCAGACGATCAAGGGGGTCGAGACAGGAAAGGACTTCCTGCTTGTCGCTGATGCGGACGTTCAGATGGGCGCCGATGGTGTCGGCCAGACGCCCCGGATCGGTGATGCCCGCTACCGATGCGACCATCTCGGCGGGAATCTTCTTGCCGAGATTGACATAGGTCTCGAAGGTTTCGCCGACACTGCGCAACAGCGCCTCGACCTCGGGGGAAGAGACGGGCGGGTCAACGAGGGCCTCGATTTCGGAGAAGACACACTCGTCACGGTCGAAAAACGAGAGCATCCGGCCGCGATGCTTCCCTTCGATCAACACCTTGACGGTGCCGTCGGGCAGTTTCAGCAACTGGATGACCTGCCCGACCGTACCGATTTCGTACAGATCCCGTTCCGTCGGTTCGTCGGTCTTGGGATCTTTCTGCGTCGCCAGAAAGACCAGTTTGTCCGACTCCATGGCCCCTTCCAAGGCACGAATAGAACGGGGGCGCCCGACGAAGAGGGGGGTCACCATATAGGGAAAGATAACGATGTCGCGCAACGGCAACAGCGGATGAACCGTCGAGTCCGGGGCCTCGCCCCGGACATGCTGATCGGAATAATCGGTCATGAATCCCAGTAGTTTCCTGCCGGAAAAGAGAGGGGAAAGCCTTCGCCCGAGAGCGAAGGCCGGAAGGACATCAGGCCGATTCGGCGCAATCGTAGAGGACGATCGGGCGAGCCTGCTTGAGAATCACGTCGTCGTTGATGACGACTTCCTTGACCCGATCCTGGGAAGGAATGTCATACATCACATCGAGCATGGAGTTTTCCAGGATGGAGCGCAAACCCCGAGCACCGGTCTTGCGCTTGAGAGCTTCGCGGGCGATCGCCACCAGGGCGCCGTCGCTGAACTTGAGATTAACCTTTTCCAGTTCGAAGAGTTTCTGGTATTGCTTCACCAGCGCATTCCTGGGCTCCTTGAGAATCTGGATCAGGGCCTCTTCATCCAACTCGTTGAGCGTCGCCACGACCGGCAAACGGCCGATAAATTCGGGAATCAGGCCATACTTGAGCAAATCCACCGGCTCGACCTGCGAGAGGGTTTCGCCCAGACGCTGCTCTTTCTTCTGACGGATGTCCGCCCCGAAACCCATCCCTTTGGTACCGTTACGCCGGGAGATGATGCCTTCCAGACCGGCGAAGGCGCCGCCGCAGATAAAGAGGATATTGGAAGTATCGACCTTGAGAAACTCCTGCTGCGGGTGCTTGCGCCCCCCCTTGGGCGGAACGCTGGCCATGGTCCCCTCGATAATCTTGAGCAGGGCCTGCTGCACCCCTTCGCCGGAGACGTCGCGGGTGATGGAGGGGGAGTCGGACTTGCGGGCGATCTTATCGACTTCGTCGATATAGATGATCCCCTTCTGCGCCTTTTCGATATCGTAATCGGCGGCCTGCAGCAGGCTGAGAATGATGTTCTCGACATCCTCGCCGACATAGCCGGCCTCGGTCAGATTGGTGGCGTCGGCGATGGCGAAGGGCACATTGAGAATGCGCGCCAGGGTCTGCGCCAGCAGGGTCTTGCCGCTGCCAGTCGGGCCGAGCAGGAGGATGTTGCTTTTCTGGACTTCGACATCCCCGGTCTTGCCGGCGAACTCGACCCGCTTGTAGTGATTGTAAACCGCTACCGCGAGAACCTTCTTGGCCCGTTCCTGACCGACCACGAAATCGTCGAGGGCATCCTTGATATCCGACGGCTTGGGCAGATGCCCGGTTCCCCCGTGGGTCTATTCTCAAAGCTTGGTTCCCCCGCGATAATTTTCTTTTCAAACTCGATTCCTTCGTCACAAGTTTTAACCCGCGGGGCGGCAATCAAACTTTTACCCTCTTTCCGCCCACTTGCGCAAAAACAACACGTCCAATTTTCGGG
>CALJLX010000244.1 GCA_937982495.1 uncultured Desulfuromonas sp. | reverse complement strand
CGGCGCAGCACCAGGGCATATTCCCGGGTCGGATCGATGCTGGTCATGGCTTCGCGGATCGAGCGGAAGGTGACGCTGGTTTCTACGCTCCCCAGATGTTCCTTGCCGCGAAAGATCGGATAGACGTAGCGGAAGCCGGAAACGACTTTTCCCGCTTCGAAGCCGGACACCGGCCGGCGTTCGCTGTTGGCCAGGCGCACGGTGGGGCGCGCCTCGAACAGGGGATCATCGCAGAGATGCGGGGCGTGAAAGCGCAGAAAGCTGTGGCCGTCGGCGGTGTGAAAATGCAGCTGATGGATCCCCCGCTCCCTGAGCTGGGTGTAGGTCGGGGCGAGCAGCCGGTAGAGCGCGCCGCGTCGGCGATCGCGTTCGGGGCCGACGGCCTTGACCCCGGCGGCGAAGGTGTCGAGAACCTGGTCGTGCTGCATGATCTCGGCGAAGAGGATCTCCGTGGCCAGGTGATAGGTCGCCACGCTCGCCTGGTAAGTGGTGGCCGCGACCACATTGTTCTCGGCCAGATGTTGCCGTTCCTGGTCCTGCCACTGATCGTGCAGGAAGAAGACGGACAGACTCCAGGCGAGGGCGAAGAGAAGGGTTCCGATGAGCAGGCGCATCAGAAATTGCCCTGGGTGGGGATGGGGTCGCGGTAAGGGAGTTTTCGCGCCCCGGCGTAATCTTCGTCGACGGCGGCGCTGAGGCCGTGACGGATATTGTCCCCCCAGGTTTTTCGGACGGTCTCGTCGGCGGCCAGCAGCGCCCGACGGATCGCCTCCATCCGTTCTTCCGAAACCCTGGCGCCGTTGGCGACCAGGGCCAGTCCCGGCAAGGGGGCGGTTTCGGCGATGATCCGCAAGCCCAGAGAGGTGTACTTGCGGGCGATGGCGGATTTCAGCCCGCCGGCGTCGAATTCCCCCCCCGCCACCGCCAGGGCGACGGCGTCGTGGGGGCCGAGATAGCGGTAGCGGGCCTCTTCGAGGCGGATTCCGGCCTGCTGCAGCAACCCGGAGATGGAAAAGAAACCGCAGGTGGAAAGAGGCTGGGTCAAGGCGATCTTGCGCCCGGTCAGCTGTTCGGGACGCAGGTCGCTGTCGGCGGCGACGACCAGGGCGCAGGTGTAGCTGGGTCGGCCATCCGCTTCATGAAAAATGACCAGGGGGCGCGCCGGGGGGAAGCGATCTTTAAGGCGCAGGTAAGGGAGGGGGCCGAGATAGGCCAGGTCGAGCTTGCCCGCTTCGAATTTGCCGAGAATCTCGTCGTTGCTGGTCGAATAGTCGATAACCAACTCGATCCCGACGCTTTTTTTGAGATATTCCAGCAACGGTTTCCACTGCCCGGCCACGGTTTCCGGGCTTTCCATGGGCAGGGGGGCGAATTTCAACGTTTCGGCGGAGGCGGGGGAAGCCAGGGCCAGCAGGAGGACGACAAGCGCAAGAACCTTCGGCATGGGGCCTCCAGGGGGCGGACTGGATGGAATGTGGGGAATGACCGGATGAATTTACTTCTTCAAGTTTGCGGTCATTTAAGGATTTTCAGCGATTACCGTTGGAAAGTCAAGGCGCGCTCCGCCGGTTGTGTCCCCGCCCCGTCGGCGTCGCGGGCGGTCGATGAGGGGGCGGACGGCGGTAATCTCGAAGCGGACGGCGACGCGGATGGCCTGGGCCGCCAGGGAGCCGGCCTGCTCGTCCACGCCGGCGACGAGAGCTTCGAAGAGCGGGCCGGAAGTGCTGATTTCCCGCAACCGCAGATAAAGACGGTAGCCCCGCCAGAGCAGGGGGTTGTCCCCTGGTTCGAAGGCCAGGAAGCAGGCGCGGGGGTTGCCGCGCAAATACTCCAGGCTGCGATTTTCGCCGAGACCGAGAACCAGGGTGGTTTCGTCGGGCATGCGCGCCGAGCCGAAGAGGGCGGCGTTGTTCTCCCCCTCTTTCCCGCTGGTCGCCAGGATTCCGAAGCGTCCCGGCCGGTTGATGAATTCCATGGCGTGCGCCGCGTTCATGGGTGCTCCTTTCGCGATCATGGTTCCTCGGTCCTTTTTATAAGGGAATTCCCCCCATGCATAAAGCCCGATCTTCGTGAATCTTGCCTTTTCCCCGGGTTTGTGGCTATTTGAACCCTGAAATTCCCAGGATGAAAAGGCATGCAGGCTTCCCTTTCCAAATCTCGCAAGTATCGTTTCCCCCTGCGCTCGGGCAATCGCTGCGCGATGCTGGTCGACGGCCGGTCCTTCTTCGGCGCCATGCTGGAGAGTATCGCCGCCGCCCGCCGTTACATCTTCCTGGAGATGTACCTGGTCGAATCGGGGCGGGTCGCCGACCGTTTCGTCACGGCGCTGATCGAGGCTCGCGGGCGGGGGGTGGCGGTCTATCTGCTGCTCGATGCCTTCGGCTCGTACTATCTCCATCGCCGGGACCGCGCCCGGCTGGCGGCGGCGGGGGTGCATCTGGCTTTCTACAATGCCCTGCGCCTGACCGGCGGGCGGCGCAACCTCTTTCGCAACCATCGCAAGCTGCTGCTGATCGACGGCGAGATCGCCTACACCGGCGGCGCCGGGATCGCCGACGCCTTCGATCCGGAATCCGATCCGGACCGCTACTGGCACGAAGGGATGCTCGCCATCCGCGGTCCCTGCGTCGCCGACTGGCACGCCCTCTTCGTCGAAACCTGGCGGCGCTGGGCGAAACTCCCCATGGCGGAAATCCCCCCGCCGGCGGCGGTTCCCCTCGCCGAAGGATTCCCGGGGCGAGTGGCGGTGCACGGCCACAATCTCGCCGCCTCGGAGATCATGCGTTCCTACCTGCGCCACATCGCCAAGGCCCGGCGCCGGGTGTGGCTGGCCACCGCCTATTTCATTCCCCCCTGGAAACTGCGCCGCGCCCTGCGCCGGGCCGCCCGGCGCGGCATCGACGTGCGCCTGCTCCTGCCCGGTCCCCATTCGGACCATCCCGAGGTTCGGCATATCGGCAGCCGCTACTATGAGCGCCTGTTGCGGGACGGGGTACGCATCTTCGAATACCAGCCCCGTTTCATCCATGCCAAGGCGCTGCTCTGCGACAACTGGCTGAGCATCGGTTCGAGCAACGCCGATCGCTGGAATTACCGTTGGAACCTGGAAGCCAACCAGGAAATTCGTTCCCCGGCCCTGGGCGAGACCGTCGCGGCCCTCTTTCAGGAGAATTTTAGCGACAGCGTCGAAATTCGCGCCGCCGACTGGCGTCGCCGTTCCTGGGGGCGACGGTTGCGGGAATGGTTCTGGGGGGCGCTGGCCCGCTTCTTCCTCCGGCTCGGCGACCGCTCCCGGGGACGGGGCGGGCCCCGGGAGCGTCCCTGATGCTTTTTACCCAAGCATCATTTTTTCGCGACTTCTGCTATGGTGAAAGAAAAGGCGGCGGAGGGGGAAGTGTCCCGTTGCCGTAATGGGAGAAAGGAGGCGGAGCATGCTCAAGAGTGTCGGCGGCGGAGCCCTGGAGCGTTTCCAGGCCGAAGCGCAAAAATTGATGGAAGAATCCCGTCGGGAAAAGGCGGCGCCCGAAAGCGGCGAGGCGAAATCCGCGCGGGCTGGGGATCGGGTTTCCCTGGGGAGCAAAGCGTCCGCGGGAGTCGGTTACGAACCCGCCGTCAAGGAGGCGGACATCGGCGTCGCCTTCCGGTTGCTGCGCGATCTCGTCGCCCGCAATCTCCAGGAACAGGGGGTGGCGACCCGGGTGGCGACGGGGACGGGGGAACTCGACCTGGAAAGCCTCGGCCCGGAAGAAGCCCAATCGCTCATCGCCGAGGACGGCTATTTCGGCGTCGAGCAGACCTCGGAGCGGATCTTCCGGTTCGCCATCGGCATCGCCGGCAACGACCCGAGCCGCATCGACGCCATCCGCGAAGGGATCGAGGACGGCTACCGCCAGTCCGAGGAGGCCTGGGGCGGCGAGCTGCCGGAGATTTCCTATAAGACCAGGGACGCCTTGACGGAAAAACTCGACAACTGGCTGGCGAGTTTTTCCGAAGCGGGCTGAGTCGATTATTCAAATACACGGGCCGGAAGCCACTCCGGCCCGATCACTTTTGTCGAAGGAGCGAAGAACGGATGCGGATATGGGTCGACGCCGACGCCTGCCCGAGGGTGATCAAGGAAATTCTCTACCGGGCCGCCGAGCGGGCGCGCAAGACGTTGGTTCTGGTGGCGAACAAGCCGTTGAGAATCCCGCCCTCGCCCTACATCCAAACGGTGCTGGTCGGCGCCGGTTTTGATGTCGCGGATAAGGAAATCGTGCGGCGGCTGGAACCCGGCGATCTGGTCGTCACCGCCGACATCCCCCTGGCGGCGGAAGCGCTGGCCAAGGGCGGCCACGCCCTCAATCCGCGCGGCGAGTTGTATCACGAGGACAACATCCGCGAACGCCTGGTGATGCGCGACCTGCTCGACGAGTTGCGCGGCTCGGGGATCGAAACCGGCGGCCCGGCGGCCTTCAGCGCCGGGGACCGCCAGTCCTTCGCCAATCAGCTGGACCGCTTTCTGACGAAAAGCGGCCGCTAAGCCCTTTCCCCCCTTTCCCGCCACAAAAATCTTTCGTCTTAATCCCCTCTCATGCTATGGTGCGCCTCCATTCTCGACCCGTCCAGGGAGGCCCAGCGATGACCATCCAGCTCAACCAAGACGAAGTGCGGGTACTCGGCTGTTTCATCGAAAAAGAGATGACCACCCCCGAGTATTATCCCCTGACCCTCAACGCCCTGACCACCGCCTGCAACCAGAAGTCGAACCGCGATCCGGTGGTCGCTTTCGACGAAACGACCGTGGTCCGCGCCCTCGACCGCCTGCGCCACCTGGGGCTGGCGATGCAGGCCGGCGACGGCGGCCGGGTGCCCCGCTATAAACACGCCCTCAGCGTCAAGCTCTATCTCGAACCGGAAGAACTGGCGGTGCTCGCCGAGCTGATGCTGCGCGGCCCCCAGACCCTGGGCGAACTCCGCGCCCGCGCCGACCGCATGCATGCGCTCAAGAGCCTGGAAGAGGTCGAGATCATCCTCAAGCATCTCGCCGAGCGCAAGGAGCCGCTGGTCATGCAGTTGCCCCGCCAGCCGGGACGCAAGGAATGCCGTTACGCCCATCTCCTCGCCGGAGTGCCGGAAATCGGCGAGGAACCGACGGCCCCCGCGCCGGAGGCGGCGACCCTGCGGGTGCGGGCGGAAAACGAGCGGCTGGCGGCGCTGGAAGCGGAAGTCGCGGCGTTGCGGGCCGAACTGGAAAGCATCAAGGGGCAAATCGAGGAATTCAGGGCTCAGTTCGAGTGACCCGAAAGACGAAGTTAAACAGGGGTGAGGGCGAAGGACGACGGGACGAATTTCCTTGACCTGAAGTTGGGTTGTCATATATATAGATATTTAAATATATGACAACCCAATGACAAAGAGAGGATTTTCATGGAAGACGCGATCCGTCACGCCCTCCCCGACATCCACAGCCGCCGGCGCCTGCAATGGCTGCTGGCCCCGGTCATGATCCTGACCGTCGCCCTCGGCTGGAAATATCCCGCCCTCGGCTTCATCGTGCCGGTGGCCATGGCCGCGGGGATGATCGGCGGCTTTTTTCGCGGCCGCTATGTCTGCGGCAATTTCTGCCCGCGCGGCAGCTTCATTGACCGCATTCTCGCTCGCGTCGGCGGCGAGCGACCGATTCCCGCGCTCTTTCGCAACCTGCGCTTCCGCTGGGGGGTCTTCGCCCTGCTGATGGGCTTCATGGCCTGGCGCCTCAGTCTCGATCCGACCTCCTGGCGGCACTGGGGGACGGTCTTCTGGTCCATGTGCGCCCTGACCACCGGCATCGCCGTGATCGTCGGTCTGATCTACCACCCCCGCAGCTGGTGCGCCTTCTGCCCGGTGGGGACCTCGGCCAACGCCCTGGGCGGGCACAAACAGCCCCTGGAGATTTCTTCCGGCTGCCGCGAGTGCGGCAAGTGCGAGAAGGTCTGCGCCATGAACCTGGAAATCGTCCGGCACAAGCCGAGCGGTGTGGTCGCCGAGCGCGACTGCCTGCGCTGTTCCGAATGCGTCGCCGCCTGTCCCGCCGCCGCCCTCAAATGGCCCGAGGCGGCTTGAAATAAAGAGAACCTCTCGCAACCAAGCGAACGCCCCGTCGGGAAAGAGATTCCGGCGGGGCGTTCGCTTTTCATTTCCATTCCCGCTCCCCCGGGGGAACGGTGCCTACTGGTAATGGATCTTCTTCACCCCGTCGATGCCGGCGATGACCTGGGTCAGTTCGCGACCGATGCGCTCCCGGTGCTGGGTGATGATGAAGCGGTAGCGGATGCACTGTGTGGGGAGGTCGAGATCCGATTCGATATCGGAGATGCGCAGCTTGCGCTCGGCGAAGAGCTTTTCCAGGGTCGGGTAGATGTCCGGCTCGGCATTGGCGACGATGCTCAGATGTAGATAACGGTCCTTCTGGATGAGGGGTTCGAGCTTTTTGAGAAAAATCAGGGCCAACAGGGAAAGAATCGTGGCGATGGCGCCGGCGATGAACAGGCCCATGCCGAAGGCCATGCCGATGCCGGCCGCCACCCACAGGCAGGCGGCGGTGGTCAGGCCGCGCACGGAGAAACCCTCCTTGATGATGACCCCGGCGCCGAGAAAACCGATGCCGGTGATGATCTGCGCCGCCGCCCGTCCCGGGTCGAGGCGCACCACGCCGGTGCCGGGAAGATCGCCGTACTTGAGAAAAAAGGCTTCGGAGACGACCATCATCAGGCAGGAACCGAGGGCCACCAGCAGATGGGT
>CALJLX010000243.1 GCA_937982495.1 uncultured Desulfuromonas sp. | reverse complement strand
CGCTGAAGGTGACCGGCTCCCTCTGGATCGGGGCGGGGCGGCTTTCCGCGCAACTGAAGAAACAAGGCATCACCCTCCCCAATTCGGACATTCTCCTTGCCGCCGTGGCCCTGGCAAACGATCTCACCGTCTTGACCCGCGACAGACATTTTCTACGGATTCCCCAGCTGGCGACGCTGGGCATACCGCCAGAGCCCGCGCATTGACGCCGTAAACCCGAGAAGAAAGATCGGCTTCATGACAACTCAGAATAAGTCGAGGTAAATTTAAAAATCATGAGCGAAGACCCCAAATCCATTCACGAATTCGACTTCGAACTGATTTGCGAATACTTTTCCGGCCTGGAACGACAGGGGCCGGGCAGCCCGGAAGTTACGCTCAAGGCCTTAAGTTTTGTGGACCATCTGACCGCCGACTCCCGCATCGCCGATATCGGCTGCGGCACCGGCGGTCAGACCCGGGTGATGGCCGCCCATGCGCCGGGGAGGATCACCGGGATCGATCTCTTCCCCACCTTCATCGACCTCTTCAACCGCCAGGCGAAACAGGCGAATCTACAGGATCGATTGACCGGCCTCGTCGCTTCGATGGAGAGCCTGCCGTTTCGGGAGGAAGAGCTGGATCTGATCTGGTCGGAAGGGGCGATCTACAATATCGGCTTCGAGCGTGGTCTGCGGGAGTGGCGCCGGTTTCTGAAGCTCGGGGGCTATATCGCCGTTTCCGAGGCTTCGTGGTTCACCGCAGAACGCCCGCTAGAGATCGACGCCTTCTGGAAGGACGCCTATCCGGGCATCGATACGATCCCCAACAAGGTCGCCCAGGTGCAAAAGTCCGGATATCTTCCGGTTGCCACGTTCATCCTGCCGGATAACTGCTGGACGGAACATTTCTATGCCCCGCAAGTCGCGGCCCGGGACACATTTCTGAAAAAACATGCCGGCAACAAAACCGCCGAGGAATTCATCGCCAACGAGCGGCATGAGGCGGAATTGTACAGAAAATACAAGGATTTTTACGGCTACGTTTTTTATGTCGGGAAGAAGATTTGAGCCGAGCGGCTGAGGGGGATGCTGATTGGCTAGGTTGGGAAAACGGAGAAAGGGGGGGCGGGGATGGACCATACTTATTTGCTTGACACAGCAATTTATTTCAAGTAACGAAAGTTAATTATTTTTGTAAACTTTTTCAGGGAAAGGAGAGTGTCAGGATAAAACAAACGAAAAAATAAGCGAAAGCAAAGTCAGGCATCTAGAAAAAGAGGGGGAAAGATGAATACGACTACAGCTCGTCGCAAGGGGTCCACCCGTCTGCCCAGCCGGCAGGATCCGCCGGTTAACGGTCGGCAAGGTCTTCCACTCGTATTGCTGACCACGTTAATCCTCATCCTCATCACCATCGGGGGCAATCCGGCGCTTGCCTTGGATTATCCCCATACCACCGATCAGGGCGTCGCCTGCTTCAGCTGCCACAGCTGGTCCGACCCATCCCGGCATCTGACCGACGCGCTCTGCCAGAGCTGCCACAACGGCACGATCGCGACCCGGGCGGTCGGACATTCCAGCCTCAATACCTCGAATAAATATGGCTCTTGGGCCATGGCCTGCACCACCTGTCACCAGCCGCACATCCAGGAACAGTATCGCTTCCATGGCGACGAGAGTCTGGTTGTCAGCGGGCTTTCCGATGCCGGCGGGATAAGGGCCAACACGCTGACCATGACCGGCGCCGGCTGGGAAGAGAACAGCCTGATCGGCCTGGTGCTTTTCCCCGATATGAACCTTCCCGAATTCGGCTACAAGATTCTCGGCACCACCGCCGACACGATCACGGTTCGGGGAGCTATCAACCTGGCCCGGGTTGGCGGCGGCAATACCCGTTTCGGGGTCATCCATGGCGGCCTGGTTCGTGGCGCCATCATGACCCCGAACAGCGGCGAACGGGAAGTACGCCTGTTCCGTGATTCGGGAACGAATTCCTTTGCCGACGGCGATGCCGACTATGACGGGGTCTGCGAAGTCTGCCATACCCGGACCCGCCATCACCGCAATGACGGCCTGGCGCCGCAGCCGTCCCATTACGATGGCGGCCGCTGCATCAGCTGTCATCCCCACGCCAACGGCTTTGCCGGACTTGACCACACCGCGGCCGGATTCGTCCTGCCCGTCGATCTTTGCCTGGGGTGCCACCACTCCGCCGGCTCCGACCTGGTCGCCGGGGTCCACGGCAATCAATGCGGCCTCTGCCATATCGACCCGCTGGGGGCCGGACCGCTCGTCGAGCCTTACGAAACGACGGCACCGAGCGGCGGTCTTTGCACCGTCTGTCACGACTTCAACCAGATCCATGGCAACGTCAACCACACCGCGACGCCCGGCAGCGGGGCGGTGGCCATCTTCGCCGACCGCACCCACGACGATGCGGCCTGGGCCTACGGCCAGCCGGGGCCGCACTTCGACATCATCGTCGACTGTGCCCTGTGCCACACCAGCGACCTGCCCGCGGCCCACGGCAATGACTGTTCAACCTGTCACCCGTCCCCCTACGATACCCTGTCGACCTGGGAGGGCGGTTGTCAGCAGGGCGGCTGCCACGTCGACTATCACGGCGACATCTACGCCGCCCACGATCCCTTCGAAAGTAGCTACGGCGGTTCCAACGACTGCACTATCTGCCATGCCTCGGGCTGGGATGTGCCGCAGTCCAATTGTCTGAACTGCCATGCCGGTTACGGTAGCGGCGACCGCACCCCCCCCGTTACCGGCACCGATGCCCTTGCCGAATACACGGGTCCGGCACGGATTCGGTTCTCGATTCAAGATAATGGCAAGGTCGGCATCGGCCGGACTTTCTACAAGCTCGACGGCGGGCCGGTTATCGCCGGTGCCGAGCTGTTCGTCAGCGCTCCCGGGGCTCACACCCTGGAGTTCTGGTCCGTCGACCAGGCGGGCAATATCGAAAATCAGCACAAGTTCGTCTATTTCATCGTCTTCGCGGACACCGCGCCCCCAATCACGACCTCGAACGCGCTGTCAACCTACTACCACGGCGCAACCATCACCCTCGGCGCCTCCGATGCCGGCACCCTGGGGGTGAAACAGACCTATTTCCGGATCAACGACGGTCCCATCCAGACGGGCACCAGGGTCTCTATCCCCGCCACCAGCGGAACGCTCACTTACACCCTGCGCTTCTGGTCCGAAGATTGGTCGGGCAACATCGAGAGCCCGAAACAGGCCACCTTCACCGTGACCGGCGGCACCGGCAAGCTCCGTCTGGTCTGGGGCGACAGCGACCGCAGCGGTTCCCCCTGCGCCGGCGATCCCGAGGCCAATGCCGCCTGGACCATCCGGCGGGGCACCACCTGGTCGAGCCCGATCGTGGCCAGCGGCTCCGGCAGCTGTCCCAACTGGAGCGGTGTCGACGACGTTACCCTGCCGGTCGGCCCGACGGGCTACCTGGTGATCATCGACTGGTGGGACAGCTATGGGGGATACGACGACCAGACGGTCTTCGCCAACGTCAAGGTCACCACCCCGGGCCAGGTCATCCGGCTCAGCTACTGATCATTCGACCTCCGGGCCGAGGAAGGGCATCCTTTCCTCTCCGGCACAAGGACGGACAGCACAACAAAAGCCTCCCGGTCATTGCGCCCGGGAGGCTTTTGTTGTGCTGGAGAGAAAATCATTCGATCATGTCTACGAGGGGGCGAGCCGTTGTCGGCTCTTTTGGAGAGTCACCATTGCCTCCGACGAATCAGCCGAAGCTCGGTGGTGTTTTGAGAGGGAAACTGACGCGGAAGATCGTACCGTTTTTTTCGTCGCTGACGAAGCTGGCCTCGCCGGCGAGGTAATGGCTCAAAATCCGGACACTGTAGGTGCCGAGACCGCTCCCCTGAGGTTTACGCGAAATCTGTTCCTGAAAAATATGGGGCTGGATTTCCCGGGGAATGACCCTTTCGTTATGAACCCAGAACTCGATGTGGCTCCCCTGCCGTCGGCATCCGGCCCTTATGGTGCCCCCTGCCGGTGTGGCTTCCAGGGCATTTTTGAGCAGGTTGCCGAGAATCCGAATCAGCAGGGTCTGATCGCTCTTGAAAGACAGGTTTTCGCTGCCGGGATCGATGCGGATATCTTTTCCCTTCCCTACCTTGTGCTGCCGGTAAAGACCGGCTGCCAGTTCCAGTAACGGCAGTGATTCAATCTCCGTTATCTCCAGTTGCAAATCATGGCGTTCCGCTCCGGCCAGCGTCCTCTGGGCCTCAATTTCATCCACGGCTTTGTTCGCCGCCTGATGGATCAGTTGGAAAATTTCTTTCTCGGGAAGGGTCTGCGGGGTCAGCAAGAGCTCGGCAAAACCGCGAATGCTGCCGGTCAGGTTGAGAATGTCATGGAAAAAGATCTTTTCCAGCATGCGCCGGCGTTGGGCATTGCGTTGCAATTCCGCCAGAAGATAGGTGATCAGCAGGAAAAAGATCAGCCGAACCAGCGTGTTCCACAAAGGCAACAGGGAATGGAGATGAGCATGCCCGCACAGCATTTCGACACTGAACCAGGCGCTTGCGCTGAGGAATGAAAGGATCACCCCCATTCCCCGACCGGCTAGCCAAGTGACATAAATCACAGGGAAAAGGTAGAAGATGGAAAGGGAAAGATCCGCCCCCGTTTCGAAGTCGGCCAGGCCCAGCAGCATCACCAGGAGGGTGCCGAGTCCGATGTGCAGTGCGCGGGGAAGGTTGCTCAGGGAAGACAAAAGGCCGGAGAGCATTTCGCATATCCAGTGAAGGGATGAAATAAAGCTACTCTCTTATTTGTGATACGCAATGAGTTAATAAAATTATTGACAAAAGTAGGAAGGTATCCGCCGAAGCAGACGCAAGCTAAGCCTTGTCAAGGGTGGCGTGGCATGGTTGCAGCAGCTGCGTAATTTGCTGTGCCTCGACCGGTCGACTGAAATAATAACCCTGCATGTGATGGCACTGTAGACGCTCAAGGCAATCCCGCTGCGCCTCTGTTTCGACGCCTTCGGCGAGGACCTGCAGGTCGAGGCTACGGGACAGGCCGACGATGGCCTCGGCGATGGCGGCATCGTCCCGGTCATCCGGAAGACCAGCGACAAAGGACTTGTCGATCTTGAGTTTGTTGATGGGAAAATGTTTGAGGTAGCTGAGAGAAGAATAGCCGGTGCCGAAATCGTCGATGGCCAGGCGCACTCCGATCTGCCTGAGTTGCTGCAGGATCTGCCGGGTTTCGCCGGCATGTTCCATCAGCATGCTTTCGGTCAGTTCCAGTTCAAGGTAATACGGCGGCAACTCTACCGTTCCCAGCGCCTGCGTGACGTGCGCGGCGAGTTCGGCATCCTTGAACTGCTTGGGCGACAGGTTGACGGCCAGACTGCCAAGATCACAGCCCTGATCGAGCCAAAGCTTGAACTGCCGGCAGGCGGCCTGCAGCACCCAGCGGCCAATAGGAATGATTAGCCCGGTCTCCTCGGCGACGGGAATGAACTGATCGGGTGCGATCACGCCCTGGGTTGCATGCCGCCAGCGTAACAGGGCTTCGACGCCGATCATTCGGCCGCTGGCAACGTCGAGCTGCGGCTGGTAGAGCAAAAACAGCTCGTCTTTTTCCAGCGCATGACGCAGGTCGTTGCCCAGCAGCAGCCGCTTCAGGGCTTGCGCGTTCATGTCCTGGGAATAGAACTGGAACGTGTTGCGACCGAGGTTTTTCGCCTGGTACATGGCCACATCGGCATGCTTCAGCAGGGTGTCCGCATCTTCGCCGCTGTCCGGGTAAACAGCGAGGCCGATGCTGGTGGTCGTGGAAACTTCGACGCCATCCAGAACAAAAGGCGCGGTGAAGGCGTTAAGGAGCTTGTTGGCGGCGACCGTGGCCCCGTTACGGCTGCTCATGTCGGCCATCAGAATGACAAACTCGTCGCCGCCGAAGCGGGAAACGGTGTCCGTCTCCCGAACCGCCACGGTCAGTCGGCAGGCGACTTCCTGCAACAGCAGGTCGCCGTAGGCATGCCCCAGGGAATCATTGATGTTCTTGAACCGGTCGAGATCCAAAAAAGCCACTGCCACCGTGCGTTGGGCACGTCGCGCCCGGGACAGGGATCGCTCAAGCCGGTCGCGAAACAGGTCGCGGTTGGGCAGATTGGTTAGTGTGTCGTAATAAGCCAGCCGGCGGACTTTTTCCTCGGCCGCTTTGCGGGCGGTGACATCACGGAAAATTCCCCGGGTTGAAATCGGCTGCCCGTCCTGAAAGCGGCAGTTGACGCTCCCTTCGATGAGAACCTTGCGCCCATCCTTGGTGATGAACGCGGCATCGATCAGTTCCTGGGTCTTGCCTGAAAGGATCCCCTGAAAGCTGCTCATCCAGTGTTCCAGGGTGTCTGGGTGGATGATCTGGCGCAAATGCAGCCCGGGGATTTCCTCGGCGGCATAGCCCAGTGCCTCGCGCCAGGCCCGGTTGGCGAAAAGCAGCTTCCCGTCGGGCAGGGTGCTCTGGATCAGGTCGTTAGCGTTCTCCAGCAGGTCGAAATAGCGATGTTCGCTTTCCCGCAACTCCTGTTCCATGAGCACCCGGCGGGTAATGTCGGTGTTGCTGCCGCGGATGCCGAGGCAGGCCCCGGTCTCGTCGTACACCGGCCCGCAGACATGCTGTATCCAGCGTACCTGCCCCGATTTGGTGACGATCCGGTGCTCGATGGAAATGATCTCATCGCTGTTGCGCCGACACTGGTCATGTTCATCCCAAAGACCGTGGTCTTCGGGATGAATCATGGCATCAAGCAACGCCGGTTTTGTCAGGAGTTCCTGCGGGGAGTAGCCGGTTAGCCGTTCGCAGGCGGGGGAAACGTAGGACAGTGCTCCTGCGGGAGTCTTCCAGAAAACAAAGTCGGAGGCGACGTCGGAAAACAGCCGGAATTGCGATTCACTGGACTGGATTCGAGCCGCAGATTGGCGGAGGCGATACTGCCAGAGACCCAACAACAGGCCACTGACAGTACCGAAAGAGAAAGGGACAATATAAGATTTGGGATTGAATGCCAGCGAGGGGCCGCCGAGGAAAAACTTCTGCGCCGTCGACAGAGCCATCAGGATTATCGCACCGGCCATCACGAACCAGAAAATCTGCCATTTTGAAGCGCTCGGTTGCATTGCTACCACCAGCCACGAAAGCTACGGCCACAGGGACTCATTAAGAAATGGCAGAAAGAACCTGCTCCCTTTTTTGAACAATTTTAACCCCTTCTGAAATTCCTCAACGTCGTGTTCCAGTTCAGACAGGTTCAAGAAACCGCACCGGGAAGCGACGGCGACCGCTCGGTGCGCAGATTGAAGACGTCACCGATTCCATCATTATTTGTGCTGTGCCGGATCCACCAGGTCAAGCTTGACATACAAAGAGTTGAGGTGACTCTGTCCCCACAGCCGGGAGAGGTGCCGGCGCTGGGCGATGAGCTAGTTGGGCACGATAGTGAGCAGCGCTTCGCATGCGATATTCGACAGGGCGGTCTTTGTTTCCGGCATGGCAAGAAGATGGATATGGTTGCCCATTAGACTGTAGGATCAAATAGCGACGGATATTTCCGGGTGTATTTCAGCCGTAAATTCAGATAGATCTTCCGGTCTTCGGCGTCGAAGAAAACCGTGGCGTGGTTATTGCCACGCTGGATATGTGATGTGGGCATCCGGGGCGATGGCGTGAGTGATTATGGGCGTGACAGGAATGCTAACTTAAGGGAGTGAAGGGGTAATAATACGAAATCTGTCCTCAATGTCGCTATTTTAAGGGCTCTTGCCCTGGAAAAGCAACTGAAAATATTGGCTATAGATGGCATAAAGGCAACCGTGCCTCGCGATCCCTGATGCCTCCCAGCCTGGGCCTGGCTTCCCGGAAATATCATGGTTACGGGATGATTTTCCGAAGAAACAATGACCAGGCTTTCCAGTAATCCTCACCGCCGACATCATAGGTGTCGTTGTGGTCGGCGCCGGGGATGATGTGCCAGTCCTTCGGTTCGTTGGCGGCGTCGAAGAGCTGACGGGCCATGGACTTGGGGACGATGTTGTCGCGGTCGCCCTGAAAAATCAGCAACGGCACCAGGATTCGTCCGATCTTGGCCAGATTGTCGTAGCGGGCGTCGAGCAGCCAGCCAAGAGCGAAATAGAGAATCGGGTTGTGGTGGCGGCCCATGGCGGCGATGGACGTGAAGGGGGTTTCTAGAATCAGTCCGGCCGGCGGCGTTTCCAGGGCCAGCTGCACAGCGACCGCCGCTCCCAGAGAGCGGCCGAAATAGACGATGCGCTGCGGGGACCAGCCCCGGGCCTGCAGCCAAATCAGGGCGCCCCGGGCGTCGCTGTAGGTCCCCTCCTCGCTGGCCTTGCCGGCGCTGTTGCCGTAGCCGCGATAGTCAAAAATGAAAACATTGAGGCCGAGACGGTGCAAAAGGCGCAGATTGTCGAGCCGGTGCGAGATGTTGCCGGCGTTGCCGTGAAAAAAGAGGATCAATGGCTGCTCGGCTTCGCCGGGAAGAAACCAGCCATGCAGCGCCGTGCCGTCGGCGGCTGAAAAGTGAACATCTTCGTACGCCAGATCGTAGAGAGCGGGAGTGGCCGCCAGCGGTCGATCGGGAAAGAAGATGAAATGGTGTTCCATGGCGCTTTCGCTTCCGGGGGCAAGGGCCAAAAGGACGATGACCAGAAACAGGAATAGCGTCAATTTTCGGCGAAAACCCATGACATTTCCTGTATTTACTGTCCAGTACTTAAGGGGTTAAATGTGAGGAGTGTGCCCGCCCGAAAGGGCTTTGTAGAGGCTTTCACGGGATAGAGCGGCCCTAGGACATCCCTTTGGCGCGCGCGATGTCGCCCAGCGCCTTGGCAACAAAAGCGGCATCACCGTTAACCTGCTCTGAGGCAGGCTTCAAGATAGGCCGTCATTTCCTCGGGAGTGCGGAGGTGTTCGGAAACATCGTAACGGCTGGTTGCTGTTTTTTCATGGTTGTGCTCCTACAGCGTGCGGGCGAGGCGCAGGGCGATCTTACTAATCATCAAGGCCAAAATGTTGTGATAGCCTCTCGATTGTAAAACTGCTGGTCAAACGACAGGCCGTATGCTGAAGGGCAAAAAAGCCTGATTCAGAATCTAATGTCGATATAGACAGCTTTTCGGGGCGATCACCAAGTCGCCAGAGACCTATTTCTACAGGCATGTTATTCCCTTTGTTGAACTATGAGTAGGCAGTTTGTATAAGTTGCGCGGGCCATGAGGTAGGCTGAGCCGATAGGATTTCTTTCTTCGGGATTCTCGCAAACAACAAAACCGCCGGTCGGCATCATTCCGACTGCGGCGGTTGACTGGTTTTTTTTCTCCAGTCATTTCTCATCTTCCCTCGCATCATCCAGCACAATTCATATGTCGTCAATCTAGCGCAGCCGGTGTGGCCCGTCAAGTTGCAGGAAATACCCGCTGAACTAACTGAAGCCGAATCCTGCCGGGTTTTTTTGCCTCCCTTCGCCGCCGGGATGTTATAAACATTAACAGGGGGCCGGTTAATCATTCTAGACGAGGAGGGGAGGGTGACACTTCCGCCGGCCATACCATTTGCATTCCGTCACTCATTCAAGGAGGAACGCACCCATGAAAATCACCTTTCAGGGCGCCGCCGGGACGGTGACCGGTTCCCAGCATCTGATCGAGGCGAACGGCAAGAAGATCCTCCTCGACTGCGGCCTCTTTCAGGGCAAGCGCAAGGAATCCTTCGAGCTGAACCGCG
>CALJLX010000242.1 GCA_937982495.1 uncultured Desulfuromonas sp. | reverse complement strand
CCGGTCCGGTGAGCAGGCCCCGGGTGCGGGCGGTTTCCCTCAGGCGGAAAGCGAGGCGGGCCGACAGCCCGGCGTCCGCGGGGAGGGGGAGGGCGTCTCTTTCCGCCTGATAGCGTTCCAGTTGTCGCCGGGCGCTGTCGGTGAGCTTTTCCAGCAGGGCGACGACGGTTTTTTTACCCGCGAGTCGCCCCTTGGCGGCCTGTTCGAACTGGGGCCGAACTTTCTTCAGCAGCCAGGTGCGCTGGGCGCTCAGTTCCGTTTGCAGGCGCTTGACGAACTCTTTCGCTTCTTCCGGCGGCGGGTTCTTCGGCCGCTGCGCGAAGGATTCGGCCAGCTGCCGCCGCCCTTTGGCGAGGGCTTCCAGCAGCCGGCCGACGGCTTCGGCCTGGGCGGCGCGAAAGTTGGCGCCGTCGGCCCGGCACTGCTCCAGCACCTTTTCATCCAGGGCCGGGGGCTGGGGCGCGGGCGAGGCGGCGCCATTCGGAGGGACTTGCGAATCTGTTTCCGACATGGGAACTCCGGGGATTGATGGGCAGGTTGCGGTTTTTCAGTTTCTCAATCATAACCGAAGTTTCCGGCGATTGAAGCAGGAAATCCTGTCCGGACAATGTCGCCCGTCCGCATACGAAGAAGCTCGACCCATCGCCTCGATTCGGCTATCATGCCGCCATGACGACTCTTATACTTTTGTTGTATCTCTTTACGCTCCTGGCCGGACTGCTGCTGCGCGCCCTCAATCTGGCCCATCTGAAGATTCACGGCGGCGATGTTCCCGCCGGCTTCGAGGGGGCGATCGACGGTGAGGTCTTGCGCAAGGCCTCGGCTTACACCCTCGACACCAGTCGCCTCGGTCTGATCGAGACCCTGTTCGACAGCGCGCTGCTGCTGCTCTTCCTTTTCGCCGGGCCGCTGCCCCTCTACGACCGCTGGATCGCGAGCCTGGGCCTTTCCCCCGTTCTCTCGGGCACCCTTTTCTTTCTGCTGTTGCTCACGGCCAAGACCTTGCTCGACATCCCCTTCAGTCTCTATCGAACCTTCGTCGTCGAAGCCCGTCACGGGTTCAACACCCAGACCCCGGGCTTGTGGATCGCCGATCTGCTCAAGGGCCTGGCGATCAGTCTGGTGCTGCTCGGGGTCCTTTTGGCGGGGGGCTTTTGGTTGGTCGAGGTTAGTCCGGGCTATTGGTGGCTCTGGGGTTGGGGGCTTTTCGCCGGGTTCACCCTCTTCGTCATGCTGATTTCCCCCTACGTCATCGAACCGCTTTTCTTCCGGTTCGAGCCGGTGCGCAAGGAGGGACTGGAAGAGGGGGTGAAGGCCTTGATGGCGCGGTCCGGGCTGGCCGCCGGCCGGGTCTTCCAGGTCGATGCCTCGCGCCGCAGCCGGCACGGCAACGCCTATTTCACCGGCGTCGGCCGGGTCAAGCGCATCGTCCTCTTCGATACCCTGCTGGAACGATTGCACGACAGTGAAATCCTCGCCATTCTCGCCCACGAAATCGGCCACTGGAAGAAACGGCACATCTTCAAGCGCCTGCTCGTCACCGAACTGCTGGCCCTGGCCAGCTTTTATCTGGCCTATCGCCTCATCGGCTGGGGCGGCGTGCCGGCTCTCTTCGGCATCGACAGCCTCTCCTTCGCGGCGCATTGGCTGCCGCTGGCTTTTCTCGGCACCCTGGTCGCTTTTCCCTTCACCCCGGTGAGCGCCTGGCTCTCCCGCCGCGACGAATGGCAGGCCGACCGCTACGCCTGTGAACTGCACGGCCATCCCGAGGATCTGGCCTCGGGCCTGGTTACCCTCGCCCGGGACAATCTCGCCAATCTCCACCCCCATCCCTGGTACGCGGCCTTCTACTTCTCCCATCCGCCGGTCGTGGAACGGGAGATCGGAAGAGCACACGTCTGAACTCCAGTCACGAATCACCATCT
>CALJLX010000241.1 GCA_937982495.1 uncultured Desulfuromonas sp. | reverse complement strand
AAATCCCTGCAAAGCCTGGCGCTGCGCCTGGAGAAAAAAGATCGCGAGTTGGAAACCCTGCGTGGACGTGGTGCCGACCCGGCACCGACTCGCTCCACTTCGCCCGATACTTTTGCCGACTAGGTGGCGTCATGAGCGAGAGTTCCGACCCTGCCGGCGAGCAGCCAACCCCTTCCCGCTTAGATCGGGGCCCGTTACGGGAGGAGGTGCGCCGTGAAATCCGCCGCCTCCACCAGCTTTCCAATCGCGGTCTCTGGGGGCTGGCGATCTTCATCCTCATCAGCCTTGGCGCTCAGCGCAATTTCAACTTCCTCCCGACCTTCTCCGAGGGGGCGCGCGCGGTTCTCGGCGCGGCGCCGCCGGTCAAGCTGATCAGCATCGCCCTGGTGGTCTACAGCTTCTCCGCGCTGGTCCTCATCCTCTCGCGGATGATGGGCGGGACCGAGACCTACCGCGGCTGGTCCCATCTCGGCTACCTGAGCGGCTTCTACTTCTTCTATTATTACGCCGAAGCCCTTCCCGACAATTTCTGGGCGGTTTTCGCCGCCGGTGCGACCATCCTCGCCCTGGAGTATTACGCCATCTGGAACTATTGCAGCGAGGCGATTCGCACCGAAAAAGAGCTTCTCGGCAAGTTGGATGACTGAAACTTTTCCGGCTTCAATTCCCGTTTCCGCTTCTGCCACCGTCTGCGTATACCCAAAGCCCTATCCTCTGTATAAGCTCCCTATACATTCCCGAAAAAATCTTAAAATCCGTTTTATTACAGTGGTTTGAATAATATTACCGGACTGGTCCGGTAACGCCCCCCCCTTTACGCGTATGAATTTCCTATACGCTTCTAATCTCGTTTTTTCTCAAGCTTTCTGTGTTTGGTGAATATATCCAGTAAAATCGGTATCTTATTAATTTTTTAGAAAAGCTTTAAAATTGGCACGAGCGCTGCTTTAGATAAATGCAAAGCCAAAAGGCCAGTCTTCCCGAAGTCGCCGTCTGGAATGGTCCTCTTTGTGACGGCGCCGGGAAATGCACCCCTTACGATCATCCACGATGAAGGACATGGAAAGGCGGATATTATGCGAACTCTTTTGATTGCCGACCAAGACAGCGCTTCGCGCGAAGAGATGCGCAAGCTTATGGCCGAGGAAGGATATCAACTCCGGATGGCCAATTCGGTGGTGGAGGTTCTTCGGGATGCCCTGAAGAATCAGGCCCAGGTTCTCCTGCTCGGGATGGAGTTCGAGAACATGTTGGCGGTGGAACTGATTCCGCTGGTGAAGAAATGCAGCAAGGATCTGATGATCATCCTGGTCTCGGACGAGGACTCCCTCCCCCTGCTGCGCAAGGTCCGCGGCGAAGGCATCTTCTACCATGCCTTGCGTCCGGTCACCGCCGAGGACAAGGAAGAACTGCGGTTGGCGGTGCGTTGCGCCTTCGAGAAATATCCGCAGGTGCCTTCGACCCAGTCCCAGCGCCTTCAGCGCCTCGAAGCCCTGGCCTGAAGGAACGGAGGACGGATGCGAAAGTCGAACGCACTGGTATCCATCGCCGCGGCCATGATCCCGGCCGCCGCCTGGGCGGCGGGGGCGGAACCGGCCGAGGCCGGATGGATCGTCTGGGGATTCCTGGCGGTCTGTGCCCTGATCGCCCTGCGCCAGGTCTGGCCGGCGTTGCGGCAGGTCGGTCAGGCGGCGCGGGAGCTTTCCGCCCGTCCCCGGGACAAAGAGGATAAAAAAATAGATCGCATGAAGTCCTGAGTTTCAAGGCCCATGGATGTTTGAAGATAGCGGGGAGACGCGACCAGGGTCGCGTCTCCCCGTTGCCTTTTGCGGCGGAAAAGACTTGGCATGTCGTTGAAAAAGGGTTAAAAGTGGCCGCCGTCAACCCCGTTTCGAGGGGAGAAAAGCTTTTGAATGCCGCCATGCTTGACCAGTATCTGTACCGTCGCGCCCTTCCCGGCCCCTGGGTTGTCGAAGGCTGTCCCGAGGGAGATTTCGCGGCGGCGGTGGTCATTCCCGCCCTGGCCGAGGGGGAGAGTCTGTGGGCCACCCTCGCCTCCCTGGCGGAAAATCCGGCTGAATACCTCGCACGCACCCTGATCCTGGTGGTGGTCAATCATTCGGAAAAGGCGGAGGCGTCGATTCGCGCCGCCAATCTCGCCGATCTTTGCCGGTTGCGGGAGTGGCCGGCTTCTCCCTTACGCCTGGCCTGGGTCGACGCCGCCGGCCCCGGGCGCGAGCTTCCGGCCAAAAGTGCCGGTGTCGGCCTGGCCCGCAAGCTCGGCTTCGACCACGCCCTGACCCGGTTGTCAACGGGCTGCGGACATCCCTTTCTGGTCAGTCTCGATGCCGATACCTTGGTGCGTCCCGACTATCTCCCGGCCCTTTTTCGCCATTTCGACGGCGCCGAGGCGGGCGGCGCGGTACTGCCTTTCGCCCATCAGCCGGGGCGGGATGCCGCCGAAGAGCGGGCCATCGAGCGCTACGAACTCTATCTGCGCCATTACGTCCTGGGCCTGGAGCTGGCCGGCTCTCCCTATGCCTTTCACGCCGTCGGCAGCGCTCTGGCTTGCCGGGCCGACGCTTACATCAAGGCGGGGGGAATGAACCGCCGCGGTGCCGGGGAGGATTTCTATTTTCTCCAGCAACTGGCCAAGACTTCGGGCGTCGCGCCGGTTGCGGGAACCCTGGTCCGGCCTTCGTCGCGCCCCTCCGGGCGTACTCCCTTCGGCACCGGCCGCAGTGTTGCCCGGCTTTTGGCCGGAGAGGAGTTCGCCGTCGGCTTCTACGAGCCCCGGGCGTTCCGGGTTCTCGGCCAATGGCTGGCGCTGGTGGCCGAGCAGGGGCCATGTTCGGGCAGTTTGCTGCTTGGAATGGCCCGGCAATGTTCCGAGGAACTCGCCGCCTATCTGGAAGGGCTGAGCTTTGTCTCGACCTGGGAGCGACTGCGCCGCAATCACCCCCGACCCGAAGCGCTGCACAGGGCCTTTCACGGTTGGTTCGACGGCTTGGCCACCCTGCGCCTGATCCATGCCCTGTGCCGGGAGCGCCTTGCCCCCGAGGCGGCGCTGCCCGAGCTGCTGGCGTGGGCGGGTTTGCCCGCCGTGGGCGGGCCGGGGGAGTTTCTGGAGCGGTTGCGGGAGCGGCAATCGGCTCTTTGACGGGCGGCTATTGCTCATTGGAAAGTTCGTCGCTATAGTAGGGCCTCCGGGCGCCGGGCCAAGGCGGCCTTCACCAAATTCATATGATAAAAAGGACAGACCGTTGAAAACTTCATCCCTGGTATTGATCGCCGTACTTTTCGCCGCCCTGGTGGGGGGCGGATATTTCTATTTTCGCGACACTCAAAGTCCCCACATCCAGCTGACGCCTGAATCGGGGGCGACCTCCAGCAAACATCCGCCGGTACTCAAACTCAGCGATCCCGGTTCGGGCCTGCGCAAAGTAACGGTGACCCTGACCCAGGGGGAGACGACCTTCGATGTGCTTTCGCGGGAGTTTCCCGAGGGCACCCTGGAGCAGAGCGAGCCGCTGCCCCTGCAACAACTGGGCATCAAGGACGGTCCCGCGCAGTTGCGGGTGGTGGCCGTCGACCGCAGCATCTTCCCGCTGGGGTCGGGCAGTAGCAGAGATCAGACCTTCAGTTTCGACTTTGACAACAAGGCGCCGATCATTTCCCCCTTGAGTCGCGCCCACAACCTGACCAAGGGGGGGGCGGGTCTGGTGACCTATACCCTGTCCGAGCCGGTGACCAGAACCGGGGTCGTGGTCGGTGATCGTTTTTTCCCCGGGTATCCGCAGGGTTCGGGGGTCTATGCCGCGCTCTTCGCCTACCCCTGGGATCTGCCGGCGGAGCAGTTCGTGCCCAAGATCGTCGCCGTGGATGGGGCCGGCAACGAGCGGCTGACCGGGATCTATTACCACACCAGCGCCAAGCCCTTCCGGGAACGGCAAATCGAGATCAGCCGCCAGTTTCTCGAAGCCAAGATGCCTCCCTTCGAGGAACATTTTCCCGGGGTGGCCGATCCCCTGGAGATTTTTCTCAAGGTCAACAGCGAGCTGCGTAAGAAAAATGTGGCGCGGCTGGCCGATTTCGCCCGGGAAACCTCGCCCACGCCCCTATGGCAAGGGGCCTTCGCCAGCCAGTCGAAAGCGGCGACCCTGGCGCTTTTCGCCGATCATCGGACCTATTTTTACGAGGGGCGGGAGATCGATCGCCAGACCCATCTCGGCATCGATCTCGCCTCCACGGCTCAGATCGGGATTCTCGCCGCCAACCACGGGCGCGTGGTCTATGCCGACGATCTGGGCATCTATGGGTTGTGCGTGGTTATCGATCATGGTTTGGGATTGCAGACCCTCTACGGTCATCTCAGCCGCATCGGCGTCACCGTCGGACAGCAGGTGGCCAAGGGGGACGTGATCGGCAACAGCGGTGCCACCGGCATGGCCGGCGGCGATCATCTGCATTACGAAACGATTATCGCGGGTCTGTCGGTTCAGCCGATCGAGTGGTGGGACGGTTCCTGGATCGCCAACAACATCACCGAGAAACTGAAGTTGACCCCCACCAACTGAGCAGGCTCGCAAGGGCCGGGAGGGCGTATGGGAAAGACGATCCTGATTACCGGAGCCAATCGCGGCATCGGCCTGGAGCTGACGCGGGAATTTGCCTCTTACGGTTGGCGGGTGCTGGCCTGCTGCCGGGATCCGCAAGGCGCCGGGGAATTGCGAACCCTGGCGGAACGCTCGGCGGGGGCGGTGACCGTCTATCCCCTGGAAGTGACGGACGGTGAGCAGATCCGCGCCCTTTCCGCCGCCCTGGCGGAGGAGAAAATCGACATCCTGCTCAACAACGCCGGGGTTTCCGGCCCCGAACAGCAGGATTTCTGCGTCATCGACACGGACGCCTGGTTGCGTACCTTCCAGATCAACAGCATCGCGCCGTTGAACATGGCCGTGGCTTTCGTCGAGCAGGTGGCCCGCGGCCGGCGGAAGATTATCGCCACCATCGGCAGTCAGCTCGGCAGCCTGACGGAAAATACCGAAGGCGGCATGTACGCCTACCGCTCCTCCAAGGCGGCCGCGCATATGGTCGTCAAGAGCCTTTCCATCGATCTGCATGGGCGGGGAATCACCGCCGTGGCCCTCCATCCCGGCTGGGTCAGCACCCGTATGGGCGGCCCCGAAGCCCCGGTTAAGCCGCGGCAAAGCGCCGCCGACCTCTTCGCGGTGCTGACCGCCCTGACCCTTAAGGATACCGGCAAGCTCTGGGCCCATACCGGCCAGGTACTCCCCTGGTAGTTTGCTTCGCACTTTAACGTCGGCTTTTATACCGCGGGCCGGGAAGTTGATCTTCCCGGCCCGCTCTTCGTTCAGGTGAGAATAACCGGCGCGAAGCCGCCGCCGGGGGTGCGCAGGTTGGTCACCTGCCCCCGGTAGAGGCGGGCGGTTACCCCCAGCACCCGATCGCGGTAGGCATAGAGGCGGAAGTCGGTCTTCATTTCCGGATGCCCATCTTTTTCCGTCCGCGAGGGAGAAACGTGGCGCTGGGCCAGGGTTTCCCGGGGATCGAGGAGGTCGAAGCGGCTCCGGGTGATTTTGGCGCCGAGGAGCACGCCCTGGCTCCCGAAGCGGGCCACGGGTTTAAACACCCATTCCTTTTTCTCCCGCCAGAGAATTTCCCGATCGAGATCGGCGAGCAGACGGCTGGTCGGTACCAACTCCGTCAGTAGACGGCGATCGGCGGCGGCCAGACCCAGTTCCGCCAAGGCATCGCCGTCGGACCAGAGGGCCAGACGGCGTTTGTCGGCGAGCAGGCCGTAGGCGAAGGGGTTGGGGCTGAGGCAGACCGCCCCGGCGCGGTAGGCGGCGCGCAGGCCGGTCAGGTCCGGGGCTTCCAGGTAGAAATCGCAATGCCGATTGTAGATCAGTTCGATTTGCTTCCCGGCGTGGCGGACGCCTTCGTCATCGGTCGTCAGTTCGGCGGCACCGACCAGGGCCACGGGAACCTTCCAGGCCTCTTCCAGGAGCTGCCGGCAGTAGGCCATCTCGCCGTAAAGAAATTGGGTTTTCGGCTCTTCATCGATGATCGCCAGGGCCGTCGGTTGCCGTGGTCGGCCGCCGTTCCAGGCCTGCAATTCCTCGCGGAAAGGGTCGAGCAGCCGTGCCCTGGCCCGAGGCGGAAGCTTTGCCGGATTCAGGATCGTCTCGCCGTGGCAGGCGAGCAGGGCCGGGAGCCAGCCGCCGGCGTTGGTGTTGACCTCGATCAGCCGGGGTCCGGCGGCGGTCTGATGGAAGTCGTAGCCCATCATCAGGGCGTCGTGTCCGGGGTCGAAGCGGGCGATTTCCGGCAGCTGGGGAAAGATTTCGGCACGGTAGGCCGGGTCGCGGCTCAACCGGTAGAGACATTTGACCAGCTGGGCCATCCGCCGGAAGGACCGGCGGGGCAGGAACGCCGGTTGGCTGCCGATCACGTCTTCATAGGGATGCATTCCCACCTCCTCGCAGGGTTTCCGCTTATCTTGCCACACCCGGCGCATTTGCCCAAGTCCTTGAAATGTCCCTTGGAAAATTCTTTCATCCGGGCTTTGACAGCGTCTTATCCTCCGGCATACTTATGAAACGGCAAGAAGATGCCGACATTCATCGACCACAAAGGAGACCTGATCATGACTCAACCGCTGAACCTGAACGACGCCCTGAAGCAGGCCATCCAGACCGAAAAAGATGTGATGGATTTCTATAAACGGGCGGCCGACGTCACCCGTAATCTCCAGGGGAAAAAAGTCTTCGAGACCCTGGCCAAGGACGAGTACGAACATGCCGGACACTTCTTTCATGTTTATCCCGGCAAGGATCTCGGCGCTTTCGAGGATTTTATGAAGCGTCCGCCGTCGGCGGGCTTGGCCCTGCATGCCAATCTGGAAAAAGCCCTGGCCGCCGGCGGGAGCGAGCGCCAGGCCATGGAAATCGCCATGAAAGAAGAGCAGAAACTGGAAAAGGATCTGCTCGACACCGCCGCGCGCATCAGCGATCCGAAGATCAAGGCGGTTTTCGAGAAGATGGCCAAGGAGACCAATCACCACTACCAGATCATCGAATCCGAATATGCCCGCATCATGGGGATGGTTCACGAGACCGAGATCAATACCTATGTGAGGGAGTAGCGGGCCGTGGCAAAAATCCCTTTGTCGTAGTCCCGTTCATGACCGGAGCCCCGGTCTTTCCTATCCCCCAGTCGACAGGAGGTGAGCATGCCCCAGGAACTCAAGTTGCAGGAAGCCCTGAAACAGGCGATTCATGCCAAGAAAAATCTCATGGATTTCTATCTTAAGGCCGCCGAGGTCAACAAGAATCCCGCCGGCAAAAAGGTTCTCGAACGGCTGGCGAGCGAAGTTCGGGAAAATGTGGCGCGCTTTTTCGATTACTACAAGGGCTCCGATCTTGGCGCCTTCGACGCCTTTATCAACGCCCCGCCCCATCCCGATTCGGCCATGCTGGTCTCTTTGCAGAAGACCCTGAGCGATAATATGTCCGAATGCAAGGTGCGGGAGCTGGCCATGAAGGAAGAAGAGGACATGGAGAAGACTTTCACCATGCTCGCCCAGAAGGTGATCGATCCCATGGCCCGCGCCGTTCTTGAACAGGTAGCCAAGGAAACCCGCAACCATTATGCGATTATCGAATCGGAATACGCCCGCACCATGGGCATGGTTCATGAAACCGATATTGACACCTATGTTCGCGAATAATCATTGAAATAAATAATCCGCTACAAAAAACCCCGGCCGTTCAGGTCCGGGGTTTTTTGTAGGTGCGGATGATTGAGATTTGCGTCGGCTAATTTTTATTGGAGGGGCAAAAAGTCCGTGCTAGAGTTCGGCCTTCTGCATTGACCATCGAAGCAAGGAGGGTTTGCCCATGCGCAAGATCAAGGATTGGCCCGAAGCCGAACGTCCCCGGGAGAAGATTCTGCTGCAAGGACCGGCGGCCCTGACCGACGCCGAGCTGTTGGCGCTGGTGCTGCGCACCGGGGATGCCGCTAGCGGGACCAGTGCCGTCGATCAGGCGCGGGTGCTGCTCGGCCGGTTTCGCAACCTGCGCGGCCTGGCCCGGGCCACGGCTGCCGAGTTGAGCGAAACCAAAGGGATTGGTCCGGCCAAGGCGGCGGAAGTGCAGGCCGTTTTCGAGTTGGCGCGACGCTTCGGCGGCGAGGATCTGCTGCCGGGAGCGCGTTATACCTGCTCGGCGGAGGTCTATCGCCATTTTCACGAACGCCTGCGCGACCATCGCAAGGAAGTCTTCATCGCTCTGCTTCTCGACAGCAAAAACCGGGTGTTGCGCGAGGTACGCATCTCCGAGGGAAGCCTGAACGCCAGCATCGTTCATCCCCGCGAGGTTTTCGCGCCGGTGGTGCGCGAATCGGCGGCCGCCGTCCTTTTTGTCCACAATCATCCCTCCGGCGACCCGACGCCGAGCCGCGAGGATTTGGAACTCACCCGGCGCCTGCGCGAGGCGGGGGAGCTCATGGGGGTGCGGGTTCTCGACCACATCATCATCGGCAGTGGTCAGTACGTCAGCTTTGTCGATCACGGGCTGATGGGTTGAAGGCGCCACAAAGACTCGACCCCCGCCGATATCCCCCCATCACCGGAAGGCTCCGGGGCGAGGGGAATCTTTTTTTACCTCCTCTTACCCTTCCTCAGGCCGCTGCCGCAACCCGGCGCCGACGCAACCACTTGTCCATTTCCACCACCAGCAGCACCGATGAGGCGACAACGATGACTTCCATCCATTCTCCGGCACTGAGCGGCACGGTGCGGAAGAGCCATTGCAGGGCCGGAACATAGAGCACCGCCAGCTGCGCGAAGAAGGCGGCGATCAAGGCGACGAAGAGGAAGGGGTTGGAGAGAAGATTGATGCGGAAGACCGATTCCGTCTCCGAGCGGCTGTTCCAGGCCTGGAAGAACTGGAAGATGACCATGGTAGTGACCGCCAGGGTGCGGGCATGCTCCAGCGATGCCCCCGAGTTCAGGGTGGTCATGAAGGTGTAGACCACCCCGGCGGCAATGGTGCCGCCGACCAGCAGGGTGCGCTCGATGAGGAGCCGCGACATGAGCCCTTCCTGGGGGTTGCGGGGCGGTCGGTCGAGGATCCCCTTTTCGCCGGGTTCGAAGGCCATGGCCACGTCCTGCAGGCCGTTGGTCACCAAGTTGATCCAGAGCAGCTGGGCGGGAACGTAGGGGATCGGCACGCCGAAGACCATGGTGGCGACGATCGAGAGGATCGCGGCGATGCCCGTCGGGATCAGAAAGAAGGTGACCTTGCGCAGGTTGTCGAAAACCACCCGCCCCTCGCGCACCGCCTGGAAGATGCTGGCGAAGTTGTCGTCGGTGAGGACCATGTCCGAGGCCTCTTTGGCCACGTCCGTCCCCCCCTTGCCCATGGCGATGCCGATGTGGGCAGCCTTGAGGGCTGGGGCGTCGTTGACGCCGTCGCCAGTCATGGCGACGATCTCCCCCCGCGCCGCCAGCTGTCGGGTGATGCGCAGCTTGTGTTCGGGGGCGACCCGGGCGTAGACCGAGACCTCGCCGACCCGCTCATAGAGTTCGTTGTCGCTCATCCCTTCCAGCTCCCGGCCGGTGAGGGTCGGCGCGTCGGTGGCGGCGATGCCGAGCTCGGCGGCGATGGCCCGGGCGGTCACCGCATGGACGCCGGTGATCATCACCACGCGGATCCCGGCCCGCTTGCAACCCCGCACCGCTTCGATGACTTCGGGCCGGGGCGGGTCGATCATCCCCTGCAAGCCGGCCAGGTTGAGGCCCCCTTCGAGGTCGCCGTGGGTCAGCTCCGTCGCCGTGGTCGGGACCTCCTTCCAGGCGTGGGCCAGCACCCGCAGCCCCTGGGCGGCGAAGTCCCCGGCCCGGCGCAAGATCGCTTCCCGCTCCGCCGCGGCCAGGGCGCACATCTCCAGTACCCTTTCCGGCGCCCCCTTGACAAAGATGTAGCGGCGGCCGGCATGCTCGTGCAGGGTCGCCATGTAGCCCCGCTCCGACTCGAAGGGGATCATCCCGAGCTGCGGCCAGGCGGCCCGCTCGCCTTCACGATCGAGTCCCCCCTTCATGGCGGCGACGATCAGCGCGCCCTCCGTCGGGTCGCCGTCCACCCGCCAGCTGCCCTCTTCCTCATAGACCTCCGATTCGTTGCAGAGCAGGCCGATACGCAGCAGGTGCGCCAAACGGTCTTCTTCAGCGACTCTCACCGGGGTCCCGTCCCGGTGGATCTCGCCGCTTAAGTCGTAGCCGCTGCCGGTCGCTTCGCTGACCCGTTCGCCGTCGTGCAGCAGGGTGACGGTCATCTCGTTTTTGGTCAGGGTGCCGGTCTTATCCGAGCAGATGACCGTGGTGCTGCCGAGAGTTTCCACCGCCGGCAGCTTGCGGATGATGGCGTTGTGCCGGGCCATGCGCCCGACGCCGACAGCCATGGCGATGGTCACCACGATGGGCAGGCCCTCGGGGATAGTGGCCACCGCCGCCGCCACGGCGGTCATGAACATCTCCTTGACGCTGCCGCCGAGGAGCAGGCCGACAACGAAGAGGGCGCCGGAGGCGATCAGCACCAGGACGCCGATGGCTTTGGCGAAGCGCTCGATCTTCTCCTGGATCGGTGCCCTGGTCGCGCCGATCTCCCGCACGTCGCCGGCGATGCCGCCGAGGAGGGTGGCGGCGCCGGTAGCGACGACGACGCCACGGGCGCGGCCGTTGACCACCGCCGTCCCCATGAAGGCCATGTTGACCTGGTCGCCGGGGATGAGCTTGTCCTCGGCCAGGGCTTGGGTGTGCTTTTCCGCCGGCAGCGATTCGCCGGTGAGCATCGCCTCGTCGATGCGCAGCTCGAGGGTCTGGAGCAGCCGCAGGTCCGCCGGCACCCGGGCGCCGGAGGTGAGCAGGACGATATCCCCCGGCACCAGTTCGACGCTGGGGACCTCATGCTCGTGCCCATCCCGCAGCACCCTGGCTTTGGCGACCACCAGGCTTTTCAGGGCGCGAACGCTCTCCTCGGCCTTGAATTCCTGGGTGAAGCCGATGACGGCGTTGAGCAGCACCACCGCCAGGATGACCAGGGTGTCCGCCACCTCGCCGAGCAGAAATGTCACCAGCGCCGCCACCAGCAGGATGGCGATCAGGGGGCTGGTGAATTGATGAAGGGCCAGGGCCAGCAGGCTGATCTTTTCCTCGTCGGCCAGCTTGTTCGGGCCATGGCGGACGATACGCGCGCGGGCCTCCTTCTCGCTCAATCCGGCGGTGGCGGAAGACTCGAGGCGTTCCACGCAGGTTTCGGGATCCATCTGGTACCACTGCATAAATGACTACTCCTCTATCCCATGAAAGTTGAGCGTGATACTCGACGCAGGCTTTTGATCCGCGAATCATAAATAATAACCGAATCGCTGCCGGCGGCAATGGCTGCGGCGCGCGCGGGTGCGAGGAGAAGAATTTGGCGACGAGAAAATTTTGTTTACAGCCGGGGGGTGTTTGTGTATTCTTCGCAGTCTGCGGAGAGGTGACCGAGAGGCCGAAGGTGCATGATTGGAAATCATGTGTACTGCAAGGTACCGGGGGTTCGAATCCCCCCCTCTCCGCCAGTTTT
>CALJLX010000240.1 GCA_937982495.1 uncultured Desulfuromonas sp. | reverse complement strand
GGGGATGGCGGAGACTGTCTCAGGCCCGCCTCCTGTGCCATTTTTTGTTCACACACTTAAGTACGGCACAAATTGTTGCGCGGTCGCAAGACGTACAGACGTCAGCGGCGGCGAAGGAGAAAAACATGGCTTTTAACAAGGTTGAAGTACAGTTCAACGGGCAACCCCTGACCATCGAAACCGGCAAGATGGCCCGCCAGGCCGACGGCGCCGTGGTCATTACCTACGGCGATACCAAGGTGCTTTGTACCGTGGTATCGGCCCGGAAGATGCGCGAGGGGCAGGATTTTTTTCCCCTGACCGTCAATTATCAGGAAAAGTTCTATGCCGGCGGTAAAATCCCCGGGTCCTTCTTCCGTCGCGAGCGTGGCTCTACCGAGCGCGAAACGTTGATTTGCCGGTTGATCGACCGCCCCATGCGGCCGCTTTTCCCCAAGGGCTACATGTTTGAAACTCAGATCATGCCGACGGTGATTTCCGCCGATATGGTCAACGATCCCGATACCCTCTCGATGGTGGCGGCCTCGGCCGCGGTGGCCGTTTCCGACATCCCTTTCGAGGGGCCCATCGCCGCGGTGCGCGTTGGCCGAGTCGACGGCAAACTGATTGCCAATCCGACCAACGAACAGCGTACCCAGAGCGATCTTGAAATCGTTGTTTCCGGGTCGAAGGATGCGGTGATGATGGTCGAAGGGGAAGCGGAATTCCTTTCCGAATCCGAGATGCTCGACGCCATTTTCTTCGGTCATGATGCCCTGCAACCGCTGATTGAAGCCCAATCCGAATTGGCCAGACTGGTGGGGGTCGCCAAGCGCGAATTCGTTGTGGCCGAGACCGATGCCGAACTCAAGTCCAAAGTCGCCGAACTGGCCGAAGCCCGGATCGTCGAAGCGGTTAAAATCCGCACCAAGCAGGAGCGCTACGCCGCTCTGGCGGATAACCGCGCCGCCGTTCAGGCGCAGTTGGCCGATCAGTATCCCGGCCGCGACGGGGAAATCGGAGCGATTCTCGGTTCCCTGGAAAAACGCGTGGTGCGGCAGATGGTGACCAAGGATCGTATTCGTATCGACGGTCGCGATATGACCACCATCCGTCCCATCAGCTGCGAAATCGGTGTGCTCCCCCGCGCCCACGGCAGCGCCCTCTTCACCCGCGGTGAAACCCAGGCCCTGGTGGCGACGACTCTCGGCACCTCGGTCGACGAGCAGCGGATGGACAACGTTCAGGGGATGGAATTCAAGAAGTTCATGCTGCACTACAACTTCCCTCCCTTCTGTGTCGGCGAAACGAGTATGCGTCTGTTCCCCGGCCGCCGCGAAATCGGTCACGGCATGCTGGCCGAGCGCAGCGCGTCGAAAATCCTGCCGAAGCATGAAGCTTTCCCCTATACGATCCGCATCGTCTCCGATGTTCTCGAATCGAACGGCTCTTCGTCCATGGCTTCGGTTTGTGGTGCCTCGCTGTCGTTGATGGATGCGGGTGTTCCGGTCAAGGAAGCGATCGCCGGGATCGCCATGGGACTGATCAAGGAAGGTGACGAAGTCGCCATTCTTTCCGACATTCTCGGCGACGAGGACCACCTCGGCGATATGGACTTCAAAGTGACCGGTTCCGCCAATGGCGTGACGGCCCTGCAGATGGACATCAAAATCTCCGGGGTCACCAAAGATATCATGCGTCAGGCTTTGGACCAGGCCCGCGCCGGACGGGTTCATATCCTTGGTGAAATGGCCAAGGCGATCGATAAGCCGCGGGGCGATCTTTCCCAATATGCGCCGCGCATCACCAGCATTAAGGTCAAGTCCGATCAGGTGCGCACCGTCATCGGCTCGGGCGGCAAGAACGTTCGCGGCATTATCGAGGCGACCGGTTGCGCCATCGACATCCAGGATGACGGCACCATCCATATCGCTTCCGCCGACGGCGAGGCGGCCAAGCGGGCCATCAAGATGATTCGCGACCTGACCCAGGAAGCCGAAGTGGGTAAACTCTACATGGGGACCGTCCGCAAAATCATGGAATTCGGCGCCTTCGTCGAAATCTACCCCGGGACCGACGGCCTGGTGCATGTCTCCGAACTCGCCAAGGAGCGGGTCAAGGCCGTGACCGACGTTCTCAACGAAGGGGACCAGGTGTTGGTCAAATGTATCGGCATCGACAAGCAGGGTAAGATCAAGCTCTCCCGCAAGGAAGCCCTCGGCGAGAGTTTGCCGGCCGAAGGCTGAGATCTCGTTCAACATACCCCTGTTTCCGTTACAGGGTGACCCGGACACAGGCCGGGGGCGCATTCCGTGGCCCCCGGCCTTCCGGTTTGCCGGGCGGCAAGACGTTCAATCCGGAAGGATGTCATGGATAAGATTCCAGTGGAAATATGTCGCGTGCGCGCGCAGGCACGACTTCCCCGTTATATGACCGAGCAAGCGGCGGGGATGGATGTCCACGCCTGTCTCGATGCCCCCCTGACTCTGCTGCCGGGAGCCCGGGCGCTGATTCCCACCGGTCTGGCCCTGGCCATACCACCGGGTTTTGAGGGGCAAGTGCGCCCCCGCTCCGGATTGGCACTCAAGCAGGGCCTGACGCTGGTCAACAGCCCGGGGACCATCGATGCCGATTATCGGGGGGAATTCGCTGTGATCTTGATCAATCATGGCCAGGAAGCGGTGCGTATCGCCGACGGCGACCGGATCGCGCAGCTTTTGATTGCGCCGGTGTGCCGGGCGCAGTTGCGCGAAGTTCGGGAACTTTCCGCGACCGCTCGCGATTCCGGCGGATTCGGCCATACGGGGGTCGCCGATGACAACCCCTAGCGCCGTCGACATCCCATTCCCGTGTGATCATATTTTCAAGGCCTTCGGTCCCAACGACGGCGAATTCGTCGCGGCGGTGCGCCTGGCGGTCGCCTCGGTCACCCCCGTACCCGGTGATGCCATGAAGGTTCGACCCAGCAGCGGCGGCCGCCACCAGTCCGTTTCGATATTGGTGCGACTGCACAACCTCCAGCAGTTGCATGGAATCTACGCCGCGCTTAAAGAGGTTCCGCGGCTGAGTTATCTGCTCTGACTTCTGCTCGGAGCCCTTGTCCCTGGCGACCGGTCGACAATCTTAGCTCTTTTTCCTGTGCCGGGCTTGTGGTATGCTTTTCGCCCGGTCAAGGTCCATACAGATTGTCCGTCATGAGGAGTTTCCTGTGATTCTGGTCATCAATCCCGAAAACCCCCAGAAACGTCTGATTACCCGCGTCGTCGAATGTCTTCGCGAAGGGGGAGTGATCGTCTACCCCACCGATACCACCTACGGCATCGGCTGCGATATCTTCAATAAAAAAGGGGTCAAGCAGATCTACCAGATCAAGCAGCGCGACCCGCGCAAGCCCTTCTCCTTCATCTGCGCCGATCTCTCCGATGTCGCCAACTACGCTCAGGTCAGCAACTTCGCCTTTCGCACCTTAAAGCGCAATCTCCCCGGTCCTTATACCTTCGTCCTTGAAGCGACCCGCATCGTTCCCGATACCCTGACCACCAAGCAGAAGACCGTCGGCATCCGCATCCCCGACGATAACATCGCCCTGGCCATCGTCCGGGAACTCGGCCATCCGCTGGTGACGACCAGCGCCAATCTTTCGGGGGAGGAGCCACTGGGCGATCCGTCCCTGATCCACGATTCCCTGGGACGGCAGCTCGACCTGGTGGTGGATGGCGGCATCCGCATGGGGGATCCGTCGACGGTCATCAGCTTGATTGGCGACCAGGTGGAAATCCTGCGCGAGGGCAGCGGCGATCTTTCCTGGATACATCAATTGTAACAACCGGCCTCGTGCCCTCTGATATCGGAGGACTGGATGGATAACAAAGAAATTACCGTGGTTTTCTATGGGCGCTACAATCCGCGCGAGGACTGGAGCTTTCAGGTCGACGAAGGCGCGGTCAGCGAGTTTCTCACCGGTGCGCAAGAAGAACTGGCCCGTTGCGGCGTAACCTTGCGCCATCATGAAGAGCCGGAAATGGTCATCGTCATCAACGGCTACGGCGATATTCTTAACTCGATCCGGCTCCGTTCCCCCCGCGACGGCTTCGCCAACCTCTGTCTGGGCCACATCATCGGCACCAGTCCCAATCGTAATCTGATCGAAGACCTCAAGCGCGGGATCAACCGGGTCGCCTTCGCGCCGGAAACGATCGAGCCCGAGGACCACAATAAAAAGGTCTGCCACAACTGCGGTTGCGGTTGCTGACCAAGCTTCTTTGTCACACAAACGAAAACGGGGATCCGGGCTTTCAGGCCCAGGATCCCCATTTTTCGTTTCTGGTAAAAGTCTGGTTCAGAAATAGATGAAATAGATGGCGGAGCCGGCCAAGATCACGCTTTGCAGCAGGAAGAAGGTTTTATTCACCAGTTTTTTGGCTTTGCCGGCACAGACCACCAACAGGGCGCAGGGGAGGCCGACCAGAAGCAGGATTTCGACAAAGGTCGTGCGCCCTACCGCCGGGATCAGCGGGGCGGCGAGGCCGATGCCGTAGAGGAGCAGGGCGGTGCCGTTGACCAGGGTGTTGGCGACGAGGCGAAAGAGGGGATTGCCTTCGCGGGGGAATGTCGGAGTCGGGGCGGTGGTTTCGCGAAAAGGGTGGGCGAGAAGGCCCGCCAGCAGCCACCAGAGGGCGCCCCAGAGAACGAGGACGACAAACCAGCCGTAAAAAGAGGGCGCGGCCCAGCCGTTGCCCGCCGGGGCGGCGAAGACCGGCAGCTTGATCCAGGCGAGGACTTGCAACGGCCATTGGACGGAGCCGGCGACCATGCGGGAAAGTCGTTCCAGATCCAGCAAAGGCAGGAGGGCATGGCAACCGACGAAGAGACCGAAGAGAAACACGCGCAGTTTCATAAAAAACCTGTCCGAGGGGGAAAAGTTGGGGAATTATACCCGGATATCCCTCTTCGGTCCAATACTTACTGATCGTTCGCCATTTTCGGCACGGCGCCGTGATTGGCCAGGGGATAAAAAAGGGC